>JAPOZE010000466.1 GCA_026706225.1 Acidobacteriota bacterium | reverse complement strand
GGAGAACCGGGTGCACCTGGGAATCTCGACAGGAGGCCACTACCTGAGCGAGGATGGTGGAGAGACTTTTGACGCCTCCAACCAGGGAATCGCGGCGGCATTCCTGCCGGATCCCTATCCGGAGTTCGGCCAGTGCGTCCACAAGATCGCCGTGCACCCCGATAATCCGGAAAGACTCTACATTCAGAATCACGGCGGCTTCCCCGAACATCCGGGCATCGGCGTCCTGCGCAGCGACGACCGCGGCCGCAGCTGGCGGTCGATCGCCGAGGGACTTCCCTCCGATTTCGGGTTGCCGATCCTCATCCATCCCTACGACCCCGATACCGTCTACGTCATCCCGCTGGAACCCATGACCCGTACCTGTCCCGGAGGCGCGCCCGCGGTCTGGCGCAGCCGGGACGGAGGCGGTTCCTGGAACCGGCTGGACCGGGGACTTCCCGAGAAAGAGAGCTACTTCACGGTTCTGCGGGATGCCGTGGACTTCGACCGATTGGCTTCGCCGGCGCTTTATTTCGGAACCACCACCGGCCAACTATGGATGGGTCGGGACGGCGGGGAGGACTGGAGCTGCCTGTTCCACTCGCTGCCGCCGATCCACTGCCTCAAGGCCGCGGTGGTTTGACCCTATCGATCATGGGCACAGAAAACGTAGAAGAGAGCTCCGGTAAACGCAGGCACCAGGACTACGTGGAGTCTCTGCTGAACGATCTTCGCGCGCTTCAGCAGATGCTGGACCAGGGTGCGATCGAATCGGAGCCGCGCCGGGTGGGGGCCGAGCAGGAGCTCTTCCTGGTGGACCGCAATTGGCAGCCGGCCCCGATAGGCCCCCGGATTCTGGCGGAGAGCCGGGACCCCCATCTCACTCCGGAACTGGGGCGTCTCAACCTGGAGTTCAACTGCGATCCCCTGGAGCTTGGAGGGGACTGCCTGACCCTGCTGGAGAAGCAACTGCACCGGTCCATCGCCGAGGTGGCCGCCGTGGCGGAGCGGCACGGCGCCGCTGTCCTGCTGACCGGAATTCTGCCCTCCCTCACCCTTTCCCAGCTCAAGCGCCGCAACATGACCCCCAAGCGCCGCTACGAGCTTCTGTGGGAAGCCGTGAAGAAGCTTCGGGGAGACAGCCACCATCTCTACATCAAGGGAATCGACGAGTTGATGCTGGAGGGCGACACCGTCATGCTGGAGGCCTGCAATACGGCCTTTCAGATCCACTATCAAGTGCCCCCCGACCGGTTTCCCCAGTTCTACAACATCGCTCAACTGGTGACGGCTCCGGTGCTGGCGGCTGCCACCAATTCTCCCTTCCTGCTGGGGAAGAGACTCTGGAAGGAAACGCGCATCGCCCTGTTCGAGCGATCCATAGACACTCGGCGGCCCTCGCCCCATGTCCGCAGCTCCCGGTCTCGCGTCAGCTTCGGCGACCAGTGGGTCCGCCACTCGGTGCTGGAGATCTTTCAGCAGGACATCGCCCGTTTCCGGGCCCTCATGACCCATGAGGGCGCCGAGGACCCCTTTGAGGTCCTTTCCCGCCAGGAAGTGCCCCGGCTCGAGTCCCTCAGTCTCTTCAACGGCACCGTCTACCGCTGGAACCGTCCCTGCTACGGAGTCTGGCGGGGAAAACCCCACCTGAGAATCGAGAACCGGGCGCTGCCGGCGGGTCCCTCGGTGGAGGACGAGGTGGCCAACACCGCCTTTCTGTGCGGTCTCGTGACCGGCATGGCCCAGGAACACGAGAACATCACCCGGCTCATCTCATTCGAAGAAGTCAAGTCCAACTTCTCCCTTGCGGCTCAATCCGGGCTGGATGCCCAGTTGTACTGGCTGGGTGAAAGCGTCCTGCCGGCTCCCGAGTTGATTCAAGGGGAACTGCTGCCTCTGGCCCGGCAGGGACTGCGCCACTGCGGGATCGACGCCGACGACATCGAACGCTTCCTGGGGGTGATCCACGAGCGGGTGAAGAGCCGGCAGACGGGGGCCGACTGGATGCTCAAGTCCTGCTCCCGAATGGGTGGCGACCGACTGAAAGGCAGCGCGCTGGTGGCCGTGACCGCCGCCACCCATCGGCACCAGCAACAGGGAGGGGCCGTGCACTCCTGGCCGCTGGCGGAACTGGAGGAAGCGGGCGACTGGAGGGCGCACTATCAGCGGGTGGAACAGTACATGAGCGTGGAGCTGTTCACCGTCCACCCCGAGGACCCGGTCGACCTGGTGGCCAATATCATGGACTGGGAACGGGTGAGACACGTGCCGGTGGAAGACGAACAGGGTCGCCTGGTGGGGGTGGTCTCCTACCGGTCGGTGCTGAAGTGCTTCAGCCGGCAAGGGGTGAAGAGCAAGCAGGAACGGGTCCGGGCCATCATGAAGCCCGACCCGGTCACGGTTCCCCCCGAAACCTCCAGCCTGGAGGCCGTACGCTTGATGCGGCGCCACCGCATCGGGTGTCTGCCCGTGGTGCAGAAGGGCCGCCTGGTCGGCATCGTCACCGAAAGCGACTTTCTCGGAGTCGCCAGCAGCCTGCTCGAGCAGCAACTGAAGGAATGATCGAGGCCGATATGCCGAGGCGGGTGGCGGAGGGATGAGGAACCGGGAGTGCCTTTCCTGCCGGGGCCCGCGATGGTAGACCCGATCGAAGCTCGGATTCACCGGACGAGCCAAGGGGTCCGGACCCGGACTTGAACCCTGGCCGCCGGCTCCCGGAGCCGGATTCTCCGGTTCGCAAGGAGACTCATGGCAATCCCCTCAAAGGCCGTCAACCGCCGGACCTGGCTGGCCGGCGCCCTGTCTCTGAGCTCTCTGCCCCTGGCTGCCTGCCTGAACCGCCGGTCGGAGCCTTCCGAAACCACCGCCACCGATTTTTCACGTTCTTTCTGTTACTACATCCCCAAGAACCGGAAGATCCTGGTCCGCATCCAGATTGAATGCCGCTGCGAGGTCTTCGACCGTTCCAGCGGCCGCTCGGACCAATACTTCCTGACCGTCCGGACCCAGACCGGCCTGAGGTCCGACCCGCCGTCCGACCACCTCGATCCGGGCTACGACTTCTGGATGATCTTTTCCCGGAAGCATGTGCTGATCCGACGCGTTCACACCTCCTCCTACAACCTCAACCCCAGCCGGCCGGGAGTGGACCGGTTCCACTCCAGCGGCTGGCGCCTTCAGCCCGGTCCGGCCCGGCTGCTGAGTTCCGGTGAGGAGATTCGCCAAGCCGTCCAGTCCTGGCGTCCCCTGGTGGCTGTCAGCGAGTTCGTGGGGGAGGATCCTTCCCGCGGCTACCGGATCGAGTACCCGGTAAAATGGGCCGACGGAAACCCGGACCACACCTTCCGTGTCGAAACCGGCCCGGTGGTGCTGCTGGACCCCGATCGGACCGAGGTGGGCCGCAGCCTGGAGTTCGACGATTTTCAGTGGGCCTACCTCGACTATCGCTCATTCGACCGGGTGCGCTGTTTCCTCGAGAAGCCGACTTCCATTCTGTCGGGGGCTACCTACCGGCCCCACGGCCATCTCCCGCGCCGCAATCCGCCCCTCACGGGCGAGCAGGTCGCCCGAATCCGCAAGCGTCTCTTCAGCGGATGGAAACCGCCTCTGCCCTTCGACCGATTGCGCAAGCTGTTTCAGACCGATCGCCATTCGGCCGTGGATCATCGACCGGTATCCACCACCCTTTACGCCCTCGATTCACCGCCCGGTGGAACGATGGCGCGTGGCACGGCTCTTCCCCAAACCGAAGCGACTGCATCCTGAGAGGAGTTCACCCGTGAAGACATCCCTTGCGCACTGTCTGCTGGCGGCGTCGATGCTGTGCACTGCGACTTGCGGTCCGGATTCCGGCGGGCCGGAAACCGAACAATCGCGGACCGGCCTCTTCCAACAGACCGACGTGTTCGTCGCCGGTCAGGACGGCATTTCGCAGTTTCGCATCCCGGTGCTGCTCACCTCCACCCGGGGAACTCTGCTGGCGTTCTGCGACGCCCGCGTGGAAAAGCCCGGAGATCCGCCCAACAACATCGACCTGGTCATGAAACGGAGCACCGACCAGGGCAGGACCTGGGGGCCGCTCCAGGTGTTGCTGGACGTCGGCGAGGGAGCCACCGCCGACTCCTGCGGACTGGTGGACCGGCGAACGGGCACGATCTGGGTCTTCACCGTCTACTGTCCGGAGGGTGTCGGCACCCGCACGGCCAAGCCGGGACTGTCCGGCGACACCTTCATGTACTGGGCCATCAAGAGCACCGACGACGGCCTGACCTGGTCGGACAGGATCGACCTGACGCCCATGTTCAAGAAGCCCGAGTGGAACTCCGGATCCCCCGGACCCGGCAAGGGCATGCAGATGCGAAGCGGACGCCTGGTCGTCCCCAAGTATTTCGTAAAGGACGGCTACGCGGCCTCTCACGTGGTCTTCAGCGACGACCACGGAGAATCCTGGACGATCGGCGGCGAAGCCTACACCAACGGGACCACCAACGAGAGCCAGGTGGCCGAGCTGAGCGACGGAACCCTTCTGCTCAACATGCGCGGCACCGAGGGGAACCGGCGCAGAACCAGCAGAAGCGCCGACGGGGGTATGAGCTGGTCAAAAGTCAGCCTGGACTCTGCACTCATCGAGCCTCGCTGCCAGGCCAGCCTCTCCAACTTCACCAACCGGCTGGATCACGACCGGGACCGGCTCCTCTTTTCCAACCCGGCCGCCCTGGAGCGCAGGAACATGACGGTTCGTCTCAGCTACGACGAGGGCTGCACCTGGCCCGTCTCCCGGCAGATTCACGCCGGGCCGTCCGCCTACTCCTGCCTGACGGTGCTTCCCGACATGACGGCCGGCTGCCTCTACGAGAGGGGCGACCGGACCCCCTATGAAAAGATCACCTTCGCCAGGTTCGACCTGGCATGGCTGACCCGGGGGGAGGATGAAGTGAGAAGGGTGAAGAGAGAAGGGTGAAGGGGGAAACCGAGCGGCACGCAACGGGAGTGCATGCGGGCGGGACGCCCGCGCTCCCGGGTGGCGCCTGCTCACGTTCACACTTGGTGGCCCTTGGTGGATAACTCTTTTTCTTTTGTTCGAATAAGGCAAGGCTAGCCATGAGTTCTCTCATCTCCGACAGCGTCTATCTTCGCGTGGGCAACCGCCGGCAGTTTTTCTTCGACGACCTGCTGCTGGAGCAGACCCAGAATCTGACGCGGCGCTTCCATTCGCCCCAACCGGCGGGCGACCGGCCCCTCCTGGTCAAGGACCGCCCCTGGGAGCACGTGCTCTACTTCACCTGCAATACCTGGAACGTGATTCGGGATCCGCAGGACGGCCTCTTCAAGTGCTGGTACGAGGACTGGCAGATCGAGGACTTCTCCCGGGCGGCCTCCTGGGTCCGCCCATCGGACCGCAAGCTCTGCCTGGACCTTCACCGCTCCTGTCCCTCCCGGGTGCTGTACGCCCGGTCCGAAGACGGGATCGCCTGGGAAAAACCCGAGTTGGAAATCGTGACCGAAAAGGGCCAACCCACCAACGTGGTGCTCGGCGGCTACGAGCCGGTAGGACCGGCCCACTGCGCCTACGTCCTGCTGGACAGGCTCGAGACCGACCCGTCCCGCCGCTACAAGGCGATTTTCGAAGGCGGGGCCAGCCCGGAGGCCGAAGACCCGAGCGGCGGGACCTTCCGCAGCGCTTATTCGAGCGACGGGATCCACTGGAAGGTTCACTCGGAGCCGGTTCGCTACGGCCACTGCGGCTCGGTCGCAGGCGACGTGGTGACGGTCTCCATCGATCCGGAATCGGGCATCTACCGCCTGAACGGACGCCACCCCAACATGGGCTCCAACGTCGTCCAGGACATGCGCAACCCCACCGACGGCGGCTGGATTGCTCCCAGCTATCCCCATCGGTTCGCGCAGGAACGGCGGCGGCGCATTTTCCGGATGGAGAGCAGCGACATGATCCACTGGTCCACCCCCACGCCGCTGGTCGTTCCCGACCACGACCACGACAACATCGACGACGAGTTCTACGGCATGGAGCAGTTCCGGATCGGCGACGACTGGCTGGGGCTGCTCAACATCCTCCACAACACCGACAACACCATGGACGTCCAGTTGGCCTATTCGCGCAACGGAAAGGACTTCAAGCGGATCCGTCCGGGACAGCCCTGGCTGGCTCCGGGGGACGAGGGAAGCTGGTATCCCACCATGTGCACCGTGTGCAGCAAGCCGATCGAGGTGGGAGACGACCTCTACGTGTACCACGGCGGCGCCAACGTCCACCACGACTGGTGGATGGTGGGATTCCACGAGGGGCTGGAGGTTGCCGAGAGCGGCAAGCTGGAGGGAGTGAACTACGCCCTGGGCCTGGCCACAATGAAGCGGGACCGCTTCGTCTCGCTGGCCGCGGGCCCGGCCCGCACCGGGATTCTGGCGACCCGGCCCGTTTTTCCCAGCGGCGGCAGCCTGATCGTCAACCTGAAATGCCACCCCGGAGGCCGGCTGCAGGCGGCCATCGCCGACGGACAGGGGAAAGTGCTGCCTGGCTTCGAGCGGCAAAACTGCCTGACCGTTGACACCGACAGCGTGAGTTGTCCGCTGAGGTGGCGCGGTCAATCCAGGATACCCGCCGGGAGATTCCTGAAGCTGCACTTCTTCCTGCAAAACGCCGAGCTGTTCAGCTTCCAGTTCCTGGAGGAGGGTTGAGCCCCGGTCAAGACCAGCACCCGAGCCCCTGGGACACCTGGCAGTAACTGGTGAGCGGGACGGCGCACATCCGATTCCAGTCCGATTTGTCGATGACCGGCTGGTTCATCAGTCGGATCATATCGTCGAATCTGGTAAGCGCGGCGCAACCCACCACCCCGGGGTCGGCCGCCTTTCGGTACTGTGGCCAGGCCTGGTCGCGAGCGTGGCGCCAAAATTCGCTGTCGTACCTGGAACCGCAGGAATAGTGCCAGCCGATGAACAGGCCGTAGCA
>JAPOZE010000437.1 GCA_026706225.1 Acidobacteriota bacterium | reverse complement strand
GGATCGATGTTGCCCAGAAAGACGCAATCCGACTTCCGGTAAGGCTTGGGAATACGCGGACTGAAGGTTTCGAACACATTGAGCCGGGTATCCAGGGTCCTGGCTTCATTGAGGGCGTAGCCGTACTCACCCTTCCAGCGGAAGGTCTTACCGGGGGATTGCTGCAACCCCCGGATGTCTATGGAGAAATCCCTGAACAACTGGAGGTGGTCTTCCGGGAAGTCCTCCCCAACCACGGCAACCAGTCGGACCGGAGCAAAAAAGCTGGCCGCCAGGGAGAAATAGGAGGCGGAGCCTCCCAGAACCTCCTCGGCCTTGCCGAAAGGGGTTTCAACGGAATCGAATGCCACCGAGCCCACAACAAGGATTGACATAGGCAAAGCTTCTCAATGGGGAGGACGGTCAGGCTAACTACGTCCCCGCCCTGGGATTCGAATCATTCAGAGGAAAACACCCAACGGTCAATGAAGACGAACCACTAATGAACACGAATAGACACGAAGACAGATGGGTGGGAGCTTGTGAGAAATGCTGTTTAACCACAAAAAGCACAAAAGTCACAAATTGTGTTTCGTGCCTTTTGTGGCCATTCCCGGCAAACACCCCGCTGCCGAATTTTGCAAAAGGCTCAACTCATCCATCAGTCAATTGGTGTTCATTCGTGTCCATTCGTGGTTCGCCGTTCTCCTTTGTTTCAGGACACGTACTTGCCAATTATCGGGCGAAGTTTTTCCCTGGTGGCCGAGGGAATGAGGCTCCGATCCGTCAGCAGCGCCGACTTGAGCGCAGAACGGCACTTGCAGTCCGGCGTTTCCCCCAGTTGGGCTACCGCTGTACGGATCAGCTTTTGGGCATTCTCGCTGTTCTGATTCAGAACGGCGATCACCTGGTCCACCGTCACCGCGTCGTGTTCCGGATGCCAGCAGTCGTAGTCGGTCACCAGGGCCAGGGTGGCGTAGCAGATCTCGGCTTCCCGGGCCAGCTTGGCTTCCTGCAGATTGGTCATCCCGATCACGTCCATGCCCCAGCTCCGGTAGAGATTGGATTCGGCCAGGGTCGAAAAGGCCGGCCCCTCCATGCAGAGGTAGGTGCCTCCCCGCCTTGCGTTCACCCCGACGGCCGCCGCCGCCGATTCCAGCAGCCGGCTCAGGTCCGGGCATACCGGATGGGCAAAGCTGATGTGCCCCACCAGCCCCTCTCCGAAAAAGGTCGAAACTCGCCCCCGGGTTCGATCGAAGAATTGATCGGGAATGACGATGTCCAGCGGGCGGTGCTCTTCCTTGAGAGATCCCACGGCGCTGGCAGAGATCAGGATCTCTACTCCCAGGACCTTCATGGCGTAGATATTGGCCCGGAAGTTGAGCTCCGAAGGCAGGATGCGATGCCCCCGCCCGTGCCTGGCCAGAAAGGCGACCCGTTTCCCACTCAACCTTCCGACCGCCAGCCGGTCGGAGGGGGGACCGAAGGGCGTCTCGAGCGCAACCTCCTCCACCTCCTCCAGTCCTTCCATGCCGTAGAGACCGCTGCCTCCAATGATTCCGATGGGAATGGATTCCAAAATCCCTCCTTCTCCGGGAACAGGTCTTCCCGGCCGGTAGCTCACTCTTCTACCAGCTCGATCAGGACCCCGTGGGTGGAACGCGGATGGAGAAAGGCGATCCGGCGGCCTTCGTAACCGGTTCCGTCCGCATTCGGCAGGATCTGGATCCCGGCCTTGCGGAAAGCCGCCAGCTTCCGGTCCAGATCCTCGACCCTGAAGCAGATGTGGTGCACGCCCTCTCCCTTCTTGGCCAGGAAGCGGCAGATGGGCGAGGAAGGGTCGGTGGCCTCCAGGAGCTCAATCCGACTCTCTCCAACCGGTAGCATGGCCACTCGCACCTTCTGCTCTTCAACGTCGATGGCAGCTTCCATCTCAAGGCCCATGGCCGCCTGGTAGCTGCGCAGCGCTTTCTCGATGGAATGGACGGCGATACCGATGTGGTCGAGCTTCATGGGCTTGGAAGTCCTCTCCGCTCCCGGTCCGGGAAGCGCCTCGGCAAGGGCCTGGATTCTATCCCAAACGCCCCCGGGCGAATAGACTTTTCAAGGAGATGGCCTGCAGAGACCGCGACCGTTCAGGCACCTGAAAGGCTCACCCTGCCCAGGTCTCCACCGGGCGCTCGACCACCCAGGAGACGCTCCTCCGTCCGCCGGGGGGCCTTCCGGCGAACCGGATGAGAAATGGGAGGGCGCCCCGGGGGCTTTGGCGGGAACTGTGTTAGGATTCAGGGTTTTTGACGGGTTCCATCCCCACCCCGAGGCGCCATGCTGGAATCGCTGATCGATCGCATCAAGGACAGGCTGGTCGCATACGTCCAGGACCGCTACGGGTATTCCCTTCTCCAGGTGGTCGCGGAGCAGCCGCCCAGGGTCGAGCTGGGAGACCTGGCCTTCCCCTTTTGCTTCGAGCTGGCCAAGCACCTGAAGAGGGCGCCCCGTCAGATTGCCGCCGAAATCGTGGAGGACCTCCCCGATCTTCCGGGCGTGGCCAAAGTCGACGTCGCCGGCCCCGGCTACCTCAACTGCTTCCTGAAACGGGATGACGTTTTCAGGAGCCTGCTGCGACCAACCGAAGATCAACCCCCTTACCTCGACTCGGGCAAGGTCATCGTAGAACACACCAATATCAACCCCAACAAGGCCGCCCACATCGGACACCTTCGCAACGCCGTTCTGGGCGATACCTTCGCCCGCCTGCTGCGCTCGGTCGGAGAGCGGGTCGAGGTCCAGAACTACATCGACGACACCGGCGTCCAGGTGGCCGACGTGGTGGTCGGCTTCAAGTACCTGGAAAAGAAGACCCTGGCGGACATCCAGGCTCTCCCCGGCAAGTTCGACTACTACTGCTGGGATCTTTACGCCAGGGTCTCCTCCTTCTATGAGGCGGCTCCCGAGAACCGCGAGCTCCGGGGCCGGACGCTTCGGGAGATCGAGGCCGGCGAGGGAGAAACCGCCGCCATCGCCCGCTACCTTTCCCGAACCATTGTCCGCTGCCACCTGGCGACCATGAGTCGCATCGGGGTTGCCTACGATCTGCTCCCCAAGGAAAGCGACATCCTCCACCTCAACTTCTGGAGCCATGCCTTCCAACGATTGAAGGACGCCAGGGCGATCCACTACGAAACCGACGGAAGGAACCGGGGATGCTGGGTCATGAGAGCCGGAGAATTCAGCCTGCACGGCCAGGCCCGTTCCTCGGCCTCCTCCGGCGATTCGGGACACGAGGAGGACAAGATCATTGTCCGTTCCAACGGCACCGTCACCTATGTGGGCAAGGACATCGCCTACCAGCTCTGGAAGCTGGGGCTGCTGGGCATGGATTTTTTCTATGGTCCCTTCCATACCTATCCGGACGGCCATCGGGTCATGGTGACCAGTTCCGATCCCGCTCGAGACCCAACCGGCTCGGATTTCGGCCGCGGCGAACGGGTCTACAACGTCATCGACTCCCGCCAGTCCTACCTGCAGAACATCGTGGTCACCGGCCTGCGGGCGCTGGGATTCCACCTCCAGGCCGAACGCTCCATCCACTTCTCCTATGAGATGGTGGGCCTCTCGCCGGCCTGCTGCCAGGATCTGGGAATTCGACTCTCGGAAGAGGACCGGCGGCGCCCCTACCTGGAGGTCTCGGGCCGCAAGGGCCTGGGGGTCAAGGCCGACGATCTGATCGACAGGCTTCGGGAAAAGTCGGCAGCCGAGGTGCAGGATCGCCACCCCCGGCTCCCGGCCCGAGAGGTGGAGGCCATCGCCCACTCCATTGCGGTGGGCGCCCTGCGCTATTTCCTCTTGAAGTACACCCGCAATTCGATCATCGCCTTTGATTTCCAGGAGGCCTTGAGCTTCGAAGGGGAAACCGGCCCCTATCTCCAGTACACCGTGGTGCGCATCAACAGCATCTTTCGCAAGGTCGAAGAGCTCGATCCTCGTTTCGACAGCCAGTCGCTGCCGGAATTCATGGATGAGCCGAAAGCCGCCGCCTTCCTCCGTGAGTCCATCAGCAATGACTTCTGGTCCCTCCTGTACTTGGCCGCCCAGCTCGAGTCCCACGTCCGGGTCGCCATTCACAACTGCGAGCCGGCCGGCGTGGCCAAGTATCTCTTCAACCTGGCCCAGGCCCTCAACCACTTCTACCACCGCCATCGGATCAAGGACGAGCCCGACCCCGTAAGAAAGGGGTTCTACCTGGCCCTGATCACCATCCTGCGAAACCAGTTGCAGCAGGGCATGGAGCTGCTGGGAATTTCCGTTCCGGACAGGATGTAGAAATCCGCTCAGCTTCCGGTGCTTTGGTAGTCCCGCACCGCCCGGCTCCACAGGAGCAGCGCCAGCACCACGAATGTGGCCGCCACCAGCGGCACCAGGGTGAAGAAGGATGAAAATTCGTGGCGCTGAAGAAAATAGGTGGTCGGATAGAAGGAAGCGAAGGCGAAGGGAATGATCCAGCTCAACAGGAACTGGATGAAGACGTTGTAGATGGTCACCGGATAGCGCCCGAATGCGATCATGTTGTAGACGGGCGGAGAGACGCCCACCCTGTCCTCGAACCAGAAGCTCAGGGTGCTGAGCATCACGAAAACCGAGAGATAGATGGCCACGCCGCAAGCCGTCATCAGCAGAAAAAGCACCAGGTCCAGCGGGGTCAAGGGCAGGTCCAGCTTGTGCCACACATAGACCACCACCACCAGGCCGGTGGCGAATTCCTGAAACGACTCGATTCGAAAGGCTTCGAAGATCACCTGAAAGAGGGAATGCAGCGGGCGCAGCATGATCTGGTCGAACCGGCCCTCCATGATGTAGCGCTCGCCGAACTCGTAGAGGTTCATGCTGAGCACGTTGAAGAGGCCCAGACAGACCAGGTTGAATCCGTAGATGAAGAGCAGCTCCTCGAAAGCCCACCCCTGGAGGGAACTCACCCGATGGAAGAGGATGTAGAGGAAGCCGAAGCTGGCCACCGTGCCCGCCAGGCTGGTGAACACCGCGATCAGGAAGTCTCCCGGATAAGCCAGCCGGACCTTGATGTACTGGGCGAAGTAGTAACCCAGAATGGAGAGGTGTCTCATTCGACGCTTCCCGAGGGTGAAATCTTCATGTCCGTTCGAACCAGGACCGCCACTCCGGCGCCCTGCGTTGAGGGCGCGTCTTCACCCGCCCTGCACGGTCAGTTTCGTGGCGGCTTTGCGCCAGAACCAGTGGCCCAGGCCCACCAGCGCCAGCGTCCATCCCAGGCCCAGCAGGAAACTGGTGACCAGTTGCTCTCCCTGGAACTTGCCCATGTAGATCATGAGCGGCGTAAAGCTGATCAATTGAAAGGGCAGCCACCGGGAGATCTCGGCCAGCGTATCCGGAAAGAAGCTGATGGGGATCAGCAGGCCGGAAAGAATCTCCACCAGAAAATACTTGGCCCGAATCAGGCCCAGGATGGAATGCAGGTAGACGGCACAGGTGCCGACCAGGAAATTGAGAGCCGCGAAGACCATGAAGGAGAACAGCAGGGCGGCCAGAAAGGCCAGGGCCGAGTGCAGGGAGGCCGGCGCCCGCAAGGGGAAGACCACCAGGATGGCCAGGGCGGTGGGGACGGTGAACATGAAGAGCCGGAAGAAGGACTCACCCGCGGCCTGGGCGATATTCATCCACTGGTAGTTCACCGGGCGGGTCATCTTGGCGGCGATGTGCCCCAACAGGATGTCATTGGCGATCTCCCGATCGATATTGTTGAAGTAGAAGGTACGAATAATGAATCCAACCGATACATAGGTAATCATTTCCTCGAAGGTAAACTCCCCCAGGGACTCCTTCCCCCGGTAGAGCGCCTTCCAGATGAAATAGTAGACGGAAACATTGACCATGTAGGTCACGATGCCCGTGTAGTAGCGCAGCCGGTAGGCCAGGATCTTGAGGAAGGCGATTCTGGCGAAGGCAATGTAGGGGGTGACCGTCAAGAGGGCGCCACCTCGCCGCGGCTGTAGATCTCACGCACGATTTCTTCGATGGTGGTGTCGTCCAGGGTAACGTCCCGAACCGCCAGGGAGTTCACGATGGCCTTGATCAGCTCGGCCGAGGCCACCTGCTTCTTGTCGAACACGGCCTGGCAGCGAAGGGCATCCAGTTGCTGGAACTCCACCGAAGAATTGAATCCCAGCCGGCCGAAATCGACCTGTCCCGGCTCTCGCAACTCGAAAACAATCTGGGACTTGCACTCGAACCGTTCACGCAAACCTTCCAGGCTGCCGTCGAAAAGCAGGTGTCCGCGATCGATGATCAGGACCCGCCGGCAAAGCTCTTCGATATCGGAGAGATCGTGGGTGGTCAAAACCACCGTGACCTGCAATTCGGCGTTGATCCTCCTCAGGAATTGCCGGATGTTCTCCTTGGCCACCACGTCCAGCCCGATGGTGGGTTCATCCAGGAATACGATCCTGGGACGATGGAGGAAGGCGGCAGCCAGATCGCAGCGCATGCGTTCTCCCAGGCTGAGCTTGCGAACCGGCGTGTACAGCAGGGGTTTCAGGTTGAGGACCGCGTCGAAAATCTCCAACTGCTCCTCGAAGTCGCGATCGCTGACGTCGTAAATGCGCTTGAGCAACTGGAAGGACTCCACCACCGCGATGTCCCACCAGAGCTGGGTCCTCTGTCCGAAGACCACTCCGATTCCCCGGGTGTACTGGTGCCGGTCACGATAGGGCACGTATCCGTTGGCCCGAATGGAACCCGAGGAGGGCACCAGAATTCCGGTCAGCATCTTGATGGTGGTGGACTTCCCCGCCCCGTTGGCTCCGATGTAGCCCACCATCTCGCCGGCATCCACGCTGAAGGAAACGTCGTCGACCGCCCTCACCTCGCGGGGGTTCCTGCGGAAGAGGTTTTGAATGCCCCCCCAGACGCCCTCCTTGCGGTCGTAGGTCTTGAACCGCTTGGAGA
>JAPOZE010000685.1:4893-7007 GCA_026706225.1 Acidobacteriota bacterium | reverse complement strand
AGGATCTTGAGGTCTTCGCGGTACTTGGCCACGGTTCGCCGGGTGACCATGATGCCTTCGCCGTTCAGCCTCCGAGTGATCTGCTCATCGGTCAACGGCCTGGTCGGGTCTTCCTGCTGAATGAGCTGCTTGACTCTGCGTCGGGCAGTGGTCAGCGGAATGAGTGTCCCGGCGGGTCCCTGAACCCCTTCGGAGAAGAAAAACCGCAGCTCGTAGACCCCCTGAGGGGTTTGGGCGTACTTGTCCGCCACCGCCCGGCTGACCGTCGAAGGGTGAACCCCCACCTCCTCGGCGACTTCCTTGATCATCATGGGCCTCAGATGGTCCAGGCCGTGGTCCAGGAAATCGGTTTGTCGGCGCACGATGGACTCGCAGACTCGAATGATGGTCTGCTTGCGCTGTTCGACGTTCCTGATGAAGCGCAGGGCCGAGGAATAGCGCTCCTTCACGTATTCCAGGCCTTCCTTGGAAATACCGCCCCGGCTGATCATTTTACGGTATCGTCCCGATACCCGTAACTGAGGCTGGTCGTCTTCGTTAACGGTCACCGAGTAGCCGTTCTCGCCCTTGACGATGAACACGTCGGGCTCGACGACCCGGGTCTCCGACTTGTTGTAACGCTGGCCCGGCCTGGGGTCCAGGTCCTTGATGATACCGATCCGCGACAGAACCAGCTCGAGCGGCTTGTTCAAGGCCCGGGCGATTTCCGCGTAGTGCTTGTTCTGCAGCCGCTTCAGGTGATTCGTGACGATCTCAATGGGGATGGACTGGTCCCCGGGCAGGTGCTTCAACTGTATCAGCAGGCACTCCTGAACGTCTCTCGCCCCCACACCTGCCGGATCGAAGGTCTGGACCAGGCGCAGGGCTCGGGCGATCTCTCGGGCGGTATGGTTGCCGGCAACAGCGATTTCTTCCAGGCCTGCCGTGAGATACCCGTCCTGGTTGAGGTTGCCGACGATGGAGGCGGCCGCGTCACGGACGGGGTCCGGGGCCACCGACAGGCTCAGTTGCCACTGCAGGTGGTCGTAGAGGTTGGTGGGTTCCGCCAGAAAGTTTTCGAAGGCAGGGCGCTCGGTGACCTCGACCGGTACCTGGGTGCGATAGCCGGGATCCAGGTAGTCGTCGAAAAAGCTCCCAAAGTCGATGTGCTCAAAAGGATCGTTGGGCTCGCCGTTCTGAGAGTCGGTAATCTCGATGATTTCCTTGTCGGCAGGGTCGGAGGCCCGCTCCTCCCCGGCGGGACCGTCTTCGTTCGAGTCCGTGATCTCCGTGGCTTCTTCCAGCACGGGATTTTCCATCAGTTCCTGGGAGATCATTTCGGCAAGCTCGAGTTTGTTGAGCGCCAGGACGCTGACCATTTGAACCAGGCTGGGGGTCAGCACCTGCTTTTGGCTGGGTTTGAGGTTGAGCCGCTGCTCCAGGAATGCCATGGCCGTTATTCCAAGCGAAAGTTCTCTCCCAGGTACAATCGCTTCACCTCTTGATTCAAGGCCAGCTCCCGGGGAGTCCCTGCCTGCAGGATCTTTCCCTCATTGATGATGTAGGCGCGGTCGGTCACCCTGAGGATTTCCCGAACGTTGTGGTCGGTAATCAGGACGCCGATGCCCTTGGCGCGCAGCCGATTGACGATGCGCTGAATGTCCAGCACTGCAATCGGATCGATTCCGGCGAAGGGCTCATCCAATAGAATGAATGACGGAGAGATGACCAGCGAACGGGCAATCTCGACTCGCCGTCTCTCCCCGCCCGAAAGCGCATCGCCGAGGTTCTTGCGCACATGGATCAATCCCAGCTCTTCAATCAGGTCGTCCAGCCGTTTCCGCCTCTGAGCCCTGGTGTAGGGAAGCGTTTCCAGAATGGCCAGGATGTTGTCGTCCACCGACAGCTTGCGGAAGACGGAAGGCTCCTGAGGCAGATAACTGATACCGCTCCGGGCCCGGAGGTACATGGGCAGATCGGTAATTTCCCGGCCATCCAGGAAAACCTGCCCCCGGTCGGGAGACGTGAGTCCCACCAGGATGTAGAAGGTGGTTGTCTTTCCGGCTCCATTGGGTCCGAGGAGCCCGACAACCTCTCCCTGACGGATCCTGAGCGTGACGTCGTTCACAACCCGT
>JAPOZE010000685.1:0-4796 GCA_026706225.1 Acidobacteriota bacterium | reverse complement strand
TGCCCTCGACGGCAACGCTACCACCCCCAATATCGATTGTCAATCGAGCCCCGGTAGTGGAACCCCGCTCGTTATCCACGACTTGGGGAGGCCCTCCCCATAGGACCACCTTGCCCTCCCGGCCCCGATATTCCGCCCATTCCGAGAACGCGGTACGGTTGGGCTGAGCCATTCTCACGTTCCCCTCGGCCAGGGCCTTGTCCACCGATGTCTGTCCGTTTTCCTGCCGGAGAAAAACCTGGAGCCGGTCCGACTGCAGCCTGCCCTCCGGGGTGGTGGTTGCGACCCCGTCTTCGTACACGATCTTGCGGGCCCCCTCTTCGTAGGTCATCTTTTGGGACCGCACAATCGTGCCGGGGGAGGATTCCGCCTCGCCCGGTCGATGGATCAGGTTGGTCACCCCACCGGTGGCGACCAGCTTTCCCTCGGGCCGATTCAACCGGATGTCCTCGGCGTAAAGGATCCTGTCCTTCTGCCAGAGCCTGGCGTTTTTCCGATAGCGTCCGATTCCCTCCCGGGTCCGATACTCCATGAACTGGGCCGAGGCAAAGACTGCCGCATGGCCGCCGGGGGCGGCTCCGGCGCCGAAATAGGCGGATCGGACCTGGCCCTGTGCCTTGAGCAGATGCCGATCCCGATGAAATTCAATCACATCGGCCTCGGTCTCACCCTGGGAATCGGCCACCTTGGGGCGTCCCTCCAACCTGATGAGAGAGGAGTCGACCCGGTGCGTCGCCGATGCCGACCAGGCTTGCCTGCCCGGCTCTCGGTAGTTGAAGTCTCCGGTCTGCCGGATTTCCGACAACCGCTCGGTCTGTCCGTCGAATAGAGCCGTCAGGTGGCGACTTCTGGATTCCCGCACGGTTCCCGAGGCCGAAGAGAAAACCAGTTTCACCTCCCGGTCGGCCGTAAAACGCTCCAATAGTTCCGAGTTCTTCCCATAGAACAGCTTCATGGCGCGGGCCGACAGCTTCCGCCTTTCCTCTCCGGGTCCTGCAGGGATCTCTTCCAGGGTGCTGGGCCCCAGAGCCTCCACCCGGGAGAGCCTGCCGGTTCCCGGCCGAAAGTGAGCATTGACTCGGGGCGAAGTCAGAATGCGCCGGGTGATTCCAAGGGGAGGCTGGGAGGACTTCCCGGCTCCGGTCCCGGTCTCTGCCGGAGAGGGGCCCGGCCCCCGGAATCGGACCCGGGCGTCTCCAACGGCCGTAAGCCGCCTGATGGATCGGGACCGGGGCGGAAGAGATACAGTGATTTCCCGGGCCGACAGTTCGCGGAGGGGCCGGGCGGTCAAGGGGCGGGCCACGGCCTTCCCCCGGGCGACGATCTTGTCGAGGCCATCCGGTCCATCTCCGAAGAGGTAACGGAGGCGGTCGGCCCGAACCTCGACCATGGCATCGGGATCCAGGGATCTGGATCGAACCTGGCCCCGGGCCCGGATTTGGCTCACAGTCCAGGCCGGCGTCGCAAAGAACAGGCGCATCTCGTCCGCGGTCAATTCGGTGGGCCCCTTTTCCACCCGTACATTGGAGCGCAGCGCCACCCTGCCGCTCCGCTTGTGGAACTTCAAGCTGTCGGCCCGAATCCGCAGCAGATGATCCTCCTCCTGCGCGGGCAGCACCCTCAGATCCACTTCAGAGGGCAGGAGGATCACGCCGCTGCGCGGATGGTAGACCAGTCCCTGGCTGCTTCCGCTCACCCGCCCCCGTTCGAAGCTTACGGCGGCCTCGCTCGTCACCCGATCCCGGCTGCGCGAGTAGGTCATGCGTTCCGCCCTCACGATGGCGGGTATCGACTCGGCGCCGCCGTCGTCGGGGGTATCCAGGGTAACGACCACATTCTCGAGAAAGACCACGTCCTTGCTGGCATGGTCCACTTCGCAACGCAAGCTGGTAATGGTGTCGAACTGCCCTTCCTGCTTGCGAAACACCTTGGCCTTCACCTGCTCGAGAAGACTCTTGCTGTCCCCGAGTCCCAGCCGGACCTCGGAGGTGACTTCAATGGTGGTCTTTCCCTGTTCCGAATGGGACACGCTGAACCCTTCGATCAAGTCGGTAGCCCCTTCCGGGAGCGACTCCACTTGCGGAACAGGCCGCATTCCGGGCGTACGGGCGCTCCGGTAGTAGCTGATGCAGACCGCCCCGACCACGCTCACCACCACCAACAGCGGAATGATGCGGCCGAGCTTGAGCAGATTTCCTTGCATCGGACGGTTGGTCCTCTATGCGGTCCGAACGTCCCGAACCACCAATTGCAGGGCCCTGAACCCCGGGTAAAGGTTCTCGGACAACTCGAACGCCAGCGAAACCAGACCCCCGGACTCCCGAATGGATGGCAGCCGGTCCGCCATGTTCCATGCCAGGGCATCCATGGCCCTCCCATCCTGCTCCACCCGAAACTTGAGGTGCCTGCCCTTGAGGATTCGCGGTTCGGCGATGAGAGTCAGTTGCCGCGCCACGAACAGGGGCGCCGGATTTTCCTTTCCGAAGGGGGAAAGGCGCTGAATCTGGCGATAGACCGTGTCGTCCAGGTCGGACAAACGAACTTCAGCGTCCACGTTGAGTCGGCGTTCCCCGGGCTCGAAGTCGCCGGCCGAGGCGGCGTACCGGTTGATTCGCCGCCGCAGTTCGGAAACTTTGGACGCATGGAGCTGAAATCCGGCTGCCTGGGCGTGTCCTCCGAACCGGTCCAACAGGTCCCGGCAGCTTCCCAGGGCCTGGAGCAGATGGAATCCCTCGGGAGCCCGACCCGAACCCGAGGCCACCCGGTCGATCTTGGAAATGATCAGCGTCGGGCTCTGGAAGCGCTCTGCAATCTTGCTGGCCACGATTCCCAGCACCCCGATGTGCCAATGGTCGCCATCGATCACCTTGATTCGGGAGGCCGCCAGGTCCGAGTCGGACGCGATCTGCCGCTCGATCGCCTTCAGAATCTGCTCCTCGATGAGCTGGCGTTCCCGGTTCAGCCGATTCATCTCGCCGGCAAGGCGCCTGGCTTCTCCCTCGTCCCGGGCGGCAAACAGCTCCACAGCCTCCCTGCTGCCTCCCATGCGCCCGACCGCGTTGATTCTCGGAGCCAGTCGGAAACCTACGTCAGTGCCGGTGATCGACCGTCCCTCCAGTCCGGCGGTTTCGATCAAGGATCTCAAGCCCGGATTGGCGGGGGATTGGAGCCCCTTCAGTCCGAGTTTGGCGAAGACCCGATTTTCGCCAATGAGCGGAACCACGTCGGCAATGGTGCCGATCGCCACCACCTTGAGAAAGGCGGGGAGGTGCTTTTCGTTGCCCGTCTTCGCGAACAGAGCCTGAACCAGCTTGAAGGCGATCCCCACCCCGCAAAGGTGCTTGTCCGGGTAGGGACAGTCGGAACGCTTGGGATTGACCACCGCCAGCGCATTGGGCAGACCGTTTTCCGGCAGGTGATGATCGGTGATCACGCAGTCGAGATTGAGAGCGCGGGCACGTTCCACGGCCTCGTAAGCCTTGATGCCGGTGTCTACGGTAACGACCAGTCGGACTCCCTCGCGGGCGGCCTTCTCCAGGATCGGAATCTTCATGCCGTAGCCTTCCACCAGCCGTTCAGGGATGTGGTAGGAGCACTCGGCGCCCAACATCTCCAGGGCCTTTCTGAGGATGACCACGGCGGTGCTTCCGTCAACGTCGTAGTCTCCGTAGATCAGGATCTTCTGGCGCCGGTCGATAGCTTCCCGGATTCGGTTGACCGCGAGTTCCAGGTCACACATGAGGAAGGGATCGTGGAGATGGCTGAACTGGGGGTCCAGAAACTTTCTGGCGGGTTCGGTCGCGTGGAGGCCCCGGTTCAGCAGGAGAGCCGCCAGAATCCCCGAGATGTTCAGGGCCCGGGCCAACTCCCTGACCCGGGTGGGGTCGGGTTGGGCAATCTTCCATATCATGTTGTTATCAAAGCCCTCCACCGGCACACCGGCGCCACCGCCATGATTCACCCTGCAAATTTATTCTACACGAAAGCAGGGGCCCGCAGTCGAGCCGGCGGGGGGCAGGCACGGCGCCCCGGGGGTGAATGTCGGCGGTGCTGCCGGCGACGCGTTGTCGGCCTCGTTCGAGCATTAGGCAGTTGCCGGCGCTATAATGGGGACGAAATCCGGCCGGTCCAGCGGTCGGCTGCCGCGGGATGAGTCATGGCCCATCATCATCACCACCACCGTCCGGGTGAAGGACGAGCCGGCCGGGGGCCTTCCCCACTCAGGGCGCTGCGCATCGCTCTTCTGCTCACCACCACCTATCTGGTGATCGAGTTTCTGGGCGGACTCTATACCGGAAGTCTGGCACTCATCGCCGACGCCGGGCATATGCTGGTGGATGCGGCGGCTCTGGGTCTGAGCCTGTTCGCTCTCTGGTGCGCGGGCCGGCCGGCCACGGCCTCCAAGACCTATGGGTACCACCGGGCGGAGATTCTGGCGGCCCTGCTGAATGGTGTGACCCTGGCGGTGATTTCCCTGGGGATTCTCTACGAGGCCTACCACCGGCTCTTGAACCCCCAGGAGGTCAAGAGCGGATGGATGCTGCTGATCGCCTCGTTGGGGTTGGCCGTCAACCTGGCGAGCGCCTATTTCCTGCATGGCTCCCAATCCGCCAGTCTGAACGTTCGCAGCGCCTTCCTGCATGTGGCCGGAGATGCCCTGAGCTCGGTGGGAGCCATTGTGGCGGGCCTGCTGATGGCCACCAAGCAGTGGTACCTCGCCGATCCCCTGGCCAGCATCCTGGTGGCCTCCCTCATCCTCTACAACGCCTGGCGATTGGTCAGGGACTCGGTCAACA
>JAPOZE010000467.1 GCA_026706225.1 Acidobacteriota bacterium | reverse complement strand
ACCAGGGATGGGCAGGTGCTCTTGGACCGGACCCTGATCGTGTGCATGGGTGAGTTCGGGCGCACCGTGGGAGACCTGACCGTCAACAAGGGCCGCGATCACCACCGCTTCGCTTCCACCAGCCTGTTTGCCGGGGGCGGCGTCCGGGGCGGCCGCATCATCGGCGCCACCGACCCCACCGGCGGCAAAGTGGTCGATTCCGGCTGGAGTCAGAAGCGTTCCATTTACATCGAAGACATCGCCGCCACCATGTACTCCGCCCTGGGCATCGACTGGTCCAAGAAGATCACCAATACTCCTTCGGGCCGGGATTTCGAGTACCTGGAGCCGGTCTCCGGAACCACCTTCCTGAAGGTGGACGAAATCGCGCCGCTGTTCGCCTGATTTTTGGGCTGGAACTGCCGCGTACCCCCGCGTCCACCCACCGCATCAGCCCTCGCCTTCAGGCTCGGCATTTGCGACAGATCATTCGAGGAAGAAACTGCCGATCGTTGTTGAAGACGAACCACGCATGGACTCAAAGACCGATAGACCTCCTTTGCTGCGACGACGTCACCGAATCAAGCCCACCCGGGAGCGCGGGCGTCCCGCCCGCACAATACTGGCAGAGCCTCGGCCCTCTCCTCCGCCCAACTCGACCGACACCGGCGCCGGGACTCTGCTTCGACCCAGCACATGCCGTTCCCGCCGGCAGGGTGGCCGGGTGCCCCATCCCAGGGAAAATGAGCAGCACGCAACGGGGGTGCATGCGGGCGGGACGCCCGCGCTCCCGGGTGGGGTGTACCCTCCACACCTCTTGCTCCCTGCTATCCACTGACAACTAAAACCATCCGACTATTGGCACTTTCAATCCCTTCCCGGATAGGCGATCATGGATTCTGAGGAGGTCGAATTGCCAAGGATTCCTGCAGCGTTGGCGGCGGGCCTGGGTCTGGCCCTGGCCTTGTGCCGGCCGGTAGCGGCGGCTGAACCGCCGGTCTGCGCCGGCGGCCGATCCATCGGCCAGTTCCGTTTCCTGGTGCAACCCGCACCCAAGGTGAGGGCGCGCCCGCTGGCCGCGGTCAATCGACTTGAGAAGGGCCGGAGGCTGCTGTACATCCCGATCCGCCAGGAGTCCGATCGGAAACAGCAGGCCAGTATCGCCCTGGTGCTGATCGCGGCCGGGAGCAGTCCCGAAAAGGAATGGGTGGTGCTGGACCCCAGGCCGGCCGCGGCGGCCACCCAGTGGGAGGTTCCCTTCGACGTCGAGGTGGTGGCGGCCGTCTACGGTCCCCGGGGGCTGAACGTCAAGAAGGTCAAGGCCCTGGTCAGGAACAACCAGGAGCTCATCACCCAGCTCGCCGACTACGCCCAGCAGACGGCCCGGGTGGGAGCCCTGGTGGAAACGCTGGCATCCTGGGAACGCTCCCCCGCCAATGCCCAACCCCTGGACGCCGTGCTGCAGGGGTTCTCCGCTCAGCACAACGTCAGCCTGCCCCGCATCGACCCCAAGGCGCCGGCCGATCAACAGGCAGCCGTGCTGTTGCGGACCCTGCTGCCGTCGCTGTCGAGCTACGACCCGCTCAACCCCCGGCCGGCCCAGGGAATACGACAATCGGCCGGCCTGGCCGCTTCCCTGGCAACGATGTTCCTGGGGAACTCGGCTCTGCTGGCTACCGGCGGGGTGGCCCTGTTTCAGAACCTGAGGACTCTGATCTCCCCCGGGACCGACTTCCGCTCCGCCTTCGCCCAGAACGTACCCTCTCACGACATCCAGCTCTGCTCCCAGCGCCGGCCCGCCAAGGCCAGGGCCAGGATCGCCTACCTGTGGGCTGTGCGCATCCCCTCCCGGGGGCCACCGCAGGTGCAGGTGGCTTCGAACGTTCATCTTCCCATAGGCGGGGAGGCGCTGCTTCCGATCCACGCCGAGGATGCCTCAGACTGGAGGCAGTTGCCGCGAGCCCACGACTGGAAGCTGATCCAGGCCGGAGGCGGCCGGCATTTTGCCGTGGGAGTTTCGCTCCAGCCGTCGCCACGCGCCCTGAAACTGGACACCGCCAACAAGGACCTGCCCCCGGGAGAGTACACCCTTGCCGCGTCCTGGGATTGGGAACGGCTTGAGCTGGCCGGCCGGTTTCGCCTTCACCGGTTGGGGGACCTGAACCTGGCCCGGTTGACGCCCCAGTCCCAACACAGGCTGGTGACCCAGAGCGGGCGTATCCGCGTCGAGTTGATGGGGGCCGACTTCCAGTTCGTCAAGAAGCTGGAGTTGGTGGAGTCCAATCCTTTAGGGCAATCGAGCACGCCGCTTGCCTTCCTGTTATCTCCAAGGACGCCCGGCGGAAGTCAGGCACAACTGGCCTTCGCACTGGACACCGACCGGCTTGACCCCGGCCTCTACGGGCTGAAAATCTCCCAGGCTGACGCCGAGCCGCAGGTTCTTCCCCTGCAGGTCCATCCCCCGCTGCCTCGGCTCTCCAATCTCCCTCTCAAGGTCAATCTTGGAGAAGAAAGCCAGGGGCTCCTGCTGGAGGGAACCGGTCTGGAGCGCATTGTCGGAATGGAAAGTGCCAAGGCCCGGTGGGAACTGGCGCCGGCGCCACCGGAGACTGAGGAGCTCAAACGGAGAGAGGTCACCGCTTTCCTGGAGGATGGGGCCCAAGGGAGCGAACTGCTCGCTATCACCCTGAGGGTCGCCGGACTGGAAGCTCCGGTCGTGCTGAAGGCGGCCTTGCAGGTGGTGGGGCGCCGGCCGGCAATTGCACTCGCCACCACCTCCTTCCCGCCCCAAGCCGGGCTGGGACTGCGCCAGGGAGAGCTCCCGGCCGGCCAGCCGGTCAGCTTCGCCATCGAGGTGGAGCGCCTGCACCCCTTGGCCTCTCTGCAACTGGGTTGCCTCAACAGCGGCCGATTCCAATCCGGATTGACCCTCTCTCCCGGCCGGCCTCAGGGCGTCACCCGGCTGGACGTCACCGGGACGGACACCCTGTTCCTTTCGCTGGACCCGGGCAGCCTGAGCGCCATCGACTGCTCCCTGGCGCTGGTGGTCCGCAACGAGACCACCGGGTCGTCCGATCCGCACCTCTTGGGCCGGCTGGTCCGCTTGCCCAGGATCGAGCGTTTCGTCCTGACCGGCAAGAAGCTGGGGGCATCCCTCTACCAAGGCGTCCTGACCGGAGAGGAACTGCACCATATCGTCATGGCGGGTTGGAACGAAACCGAGGGTCGCGCCGTGGTGGGCATCCCCACCCCCTTCCCGGACGATCCCCGAAAACAGACCCTGCGGATCGCCTTGCCCTGGCCCTCGCCGGAGCCCCACGCCCCGGTCTTCATCTGGTTGCGCGGCGAGGACCGAGGGAGGCCCACCCAGGTGCGCTATTGACCCGCCTGTCTCAATCGTGGTCTGCACGCGTGACAAGAGGTATCATTCCGAGTCGCTAATGGCCTCCGGAACTCGAGAAGGAGCGATGAGACGATCGTTGCTGGGATTCATGCTGGCCGCAATTGGGCTCGGCCAGAGCGCCTGTCAAACGGGCGATCGGTCTTCTCCGGCCAATGGGTGGACCGCCGCGGCCGCTCCGCTGCCGGCATCCGCCAAAGGCAACCCTCCTTCACCGGCAACCCACCCCGCCGTTCGCTTTCACGCCAAGCCCAAGCCCCTGCCCCCGGGAGCCGCGACCCACGATTGGACCTCGTTCCTGGGACCCACCCACAACGGGGTTTCCACCGAGACCCGCCTGCTCAAGGATTGGCCGGAGGGGGGACCACCCCTGGTCTGGGAGCTGGCCAAGGGAACCGGCTACACCTCGCCGGCCATCCACAACTCCCGGCTGGTTTACTTCTATCGCCAGGGCCAGGAGGAAATCGTCGACTGCCTGCACCCGGAAACCGGGCAGCGCTACTGGACCTTTCGCTACCCGACAGGCTACAGCGACCGCTACGGTTACAACAACGGACCCCGCTGCAGCCCGGTGATCGACGGCAACCGGGTTTACACCTACGGCGCCGAAGGCCGGCTCCATTGCCTCGACCTGGAGTCCGGTGCCGTCCACTGGACACGCCACTTGTCGCGTGAGTTCCGTGTGCCCCAGGATTTCTTCGGGGTGGCCGCGACACCCCTGGTCGAGGGGAACCGGCTGATTGTCAATGTGGGCGCTCCTGGAGGACCTTCGGTGATCGCTCTGGACAAGGACACCGGCAAACTCGTTTGGGAGACCGGAGATCAGTGGGGCCCCAGCTATGCTTCCCCGGTTCCGGCCACGGTGAGAGGCAAGCGGCGCATTTTTGTCTTCGCCGGAGGCGAAAGCCGCCCGCCCACCGGTGGGCTGTTGAGCATCGATCCCGCCAACGGAAAGATCGACTTCCGCTTTCCCTGGCGAAGCCGCAGCTACGAGTCGGTCAATGCCGCCAACCCGGTGGTGATCGGCAACCAGGTGCTGATCTCGGCCAGCTACAAGACGGGAGCGGCGCTGCTCGACCTGCTCCCAGACGGCACCCACCGATTGGCCTGGACCGCGCCCCACTTCGGCCTGCACTGGAACACGGCCATACACCGGGAGGGCTACCTCTACGGGTTCGACGGCCGCAACGAGCCCGATGCGGCCCTGGCGTGCATCGATCTGAAGACGGGAAAAGAGATGTGGCGCGCCGTGCCGGAATGGGAAGAAACCGTGGAGTTCGGCGGCCGCCAGGTGACCCGAACCTTCACCACCTACCGGGGATCGTTGCTCTGGGCCGATGGGCACTTCCTCTGCCTGGGAGAGCTGGGCCACCTCCTGTGGCTCGACCTCTCTCCCCGGGGCTACCGGATCCTCTCCCGCGCCTGGCTGTTCGCCGCCCGCGAGTCCTGGTCTCCTCCCGTCCTGAGCCGGGGCCTGCTCTACGTCTCCCAGAACCGCCGTGACTTCGTGCGGGGAGGATCCCCTCGGCTGCTCTGCTACGACCTGCGCGCGAATGAAAGGCAGCATGACCAGTCCCCTTGACCGGCTGGACTCGGGACCCGTCGACGAGACCGCGCGCATCGAGGCGATCGACGTCCTGCGCGGTTTCGCCCTGCTCGGCATCCTGGTGATGAACATCCAGGCCTTCGCGATGCCCCGGGCGGCCTACTTCAACCCGACCGCCTACGGCGACCTGGAGGGCGCGAACCTCTATGTCTGGCTGGCGGGACGGATGCTCGCCGATCAGAAGTTCATGGCTATCTTCTCGATGCTGTTCGGCGCGGGCATCGTCCTGATGGCGGAGCGGGCCCGGACGCGCGGGGGCGGCGCCAGGGTGCATTACCGGCGGATGGGGTATCTGCTGGTCATCGGGCTGCTCCATGCCCACCTGCTCTGGCATGGCGACATCCTCTTCACCTACGCGGTCTGCGGAGTGGCGGTCTACCCGCTGCGCCGCCTGTCGCCGGGATGGCTGGCGGCGCTGGGGATGACCCTGCTGGCGGTAGGCTCGGCCTTCTCGGTGGCGGGCGGCCTGTCGCTGGAGTATTGGCAGAAGGAAGCGCTGACCGCATTCAAGGCCGACGTGTGGCGGCCGACACCGGAGATGATCGAGTCCTCGCTGGCCGCCTTTCGCGGCAGTTGGCTCGATCAACAGCCCGTCCGGTCGGCGGAGGCCCTCGCCTTCCAGACGTTCTTCCTGATCATCTGGGGATTCTGGCGCGCAGGCGGGTTGATGCTCGTCGGTATGGCGCTCTTCAAGTGCGACGGTTTCAGCACGCGCCGCTCGACGCGCTTCCATGCGGGGCTGATCGCGGCGGCGGTAGCAGTCGGCCTCCCCCTCCAGGCATACGGCCTCTTCCTCGACTTCGAGCGGGGATGGCCTCTCTGGTCATTCTTCATCGGCGCGCAGTTCAACTACTGGCCGAGCATTGCCGTCAGCCTCGGCTACGTCGGACTCGTCATGCTGGCGTGCCGCACCACCGTGCTTCGCCGTCTCACCTGTCCGTTCGCGGCGGTCGGCCGGACGGCGCTGACCAACTACCTGCTGCAGTCCGTCCTGTGCACGACCCTCTTCTACGGCCACGGGCTCGGCTGGTTTGGGTCGGTCGACCGACTGGGACAGGTGGGCCTGGTGGCCGGCGTCTGGGCGGTGCAGCTCGTCGCCTCGCGGCTCTGGCTGCTCCGGTTCCGCTTCGGACCGGCCGAGTGGGCCTGGCGTTCGCTCACCTACGGTGCGCGCCAGCCGCTGCAGCAAGCACAGGTCCCCAAGCCCTGAACGATGAAACACTCTCCTGCATTTGTCTCCTTCGCGGGCGGTGTTTGTTATCGATCGAGCTGAA
Source organism: Acidobacteriota bacterium (assembly GCA_026706225.1). The sequence goes on along the minus strand of JAPOZE010000467.1, from coordinate 775 downwards.
GGTCCACGGCCACCAGCTCCTTCTGATTGCGTGCAAACAGGCGGCCATCGGCCAGGGCGGGATAGGCTCGCACGGTCGGGGCCAGGATCCTGGCTTTGGCAATGAGGCGAAAGGCCTGAGGCGAGGCCGCGACCAGAAGCAGTTCCCCGTTCTCCTTCAGTACTACCAGCCGGTCCCCCGCCAGGCTCAGGGTGCCGGCTCCGACACCGTCCCGGCTCCAGAGGACCCGGCCAGTCTTCAGCGCCACGCAGCGCAGGGACTGGCCATATTCCTGGCGGCCGTGGAACCCGAAGAGGTGGTCGCCTCGGATCACGCTGGTCGAATAGTGGTTGGAAAGGGACTCGTCCGAGGTCCAGACCGTTTCCAGCTCGGTGCCCTTGACCCTGAGCTGAACCGCTCCGGTCCGATAGCTGGACGAGAGGAAAATCGAGGCGCCTGCCGACAGTGGAGTGGCGGCGTTCACCGAAGCCCGGCTGCGGGCTCTCCAGCGGAAGCGGAACAAGACTTCGCCGCTCTCGGGATCTGCAGAAACCAGACCCGTGCGGGTGAGGAACAGTACCTGTCGGCGGCCGCCCAAAGTGGCCATGGCCGGAGAGGAGTAGCTGGCCTCGTCATCGGTGGCGGTCCACAACACTCGCCCGGTTCGGGCATCGAAGGCAACCAGCCCCGCCTGGTCACGTCCGCCGACGTTCAGGAACAGCCGGCCGTCCTCGACCAGGGGGGAGCAGGCGGCGCCGAAGAAGCCCTTGCGTACGCCGAACTTCTCGTGGGTCTT
>JAPOZE010000079.1 GCA_026706225.1 Acidobacteriota bacterium | reverse complement strand
TTCGGTGAGTTCCATCCGTAAAGGATAGCATGATATTGCTGTTTAGTGTTAACAGGCCCTAAACCACAGTACCATTATCTAGCGCTTATCCATACATCTCCTTTAGCACTTACAGTAGTAGGTTTTGTCGCCATTTGTATCTCTGTAATTGTTGCTATCTACATATCGGAAGACTTCTTGAACTTCGAGTACGTTAGACAGCTACTTCATATTTTTGGGTACACAGTGGCGATTCTGATGGGACTTGGTTGGTTGAGAAGGCGGCTTCTACCGATGTGCTTTTTCTCATTGGGGCAGGGGGAACAGCGTTATAGACGATTGGTGACTACCCATAAGACCATACTTGGTTTAATAGCCACCTCGATAATCTCGCTTGTTGTAGCGTCAATTTATGGATGAAAACCGTGTTTCGCGTTATTAGTGCTTGGTGTTGAGGTCAAACAACATCACTGTTACACCGGCACAGCAAATCGACGACGGTCGCCGATCTCCCAGTGAATGGAAAAACGACGGCGTCTACTTCCTGAACGAGTCTGATTGTCTGAAACAGGTCATCGAAAGCGTTCTGGAGGTGCCGTCCGCTGTCTGACTGCTTCCTCCGTTGCCCACCTGCCGGGCCCATCCTGCCTGATGGATTGGGAAGCCGATGCACACTCAGACGTTTGCCGAGTCCACCGGCAGCGGTCAGAAAGGCTGTTGCCGATATGGAGTACGTATCGCATATTGGTCGCGAATTCTGTAAACTATGATCCAGAGTTTCAGGGACCGGAAGACTGAACGATTTTATGAAGGCCAGCGGGTTCCGGGCTTCCAGGAATTTTCCGACCAAGCCACCCGCAGGCTCACTATTCTGGACAACGCAAAGACACTGCGCGATTTATCCGGCTTGCGCAGTAATCGTTTGGAATCCTTGTCCGGTGAGCGCTCGGGGCAATACAGCATCCGAATCAATCGCCAGTGGAGGGTCTGTTTCAGGTGGCAGGACGATGGACCTCATGACGTGGAGATTGTGGACTATCATCGATAGAAGGAGGAGGTGACATGAGCAGAAGCGGCATGAGACCTGTGCATCCCGGTGAAATACTGCGGGACGAGCTTGATGCACTGCAAATGTCCGCAAAGGCCTTTGCTGCCGCGCTGCACGTTCCGGGCAACCGAATTACGGCCATACTGAATGGGAGACGCGGCGTTACCGCGGACACTGCGTTGCGCTTGTCCCGTTATCTCGGCACTACGGCGGAGTTCTGGTTGAATCTGCAAAAGACGTTCGAGCTGCGGACGGCGGAGATAAGAACAGGTGAGCAGATTGCAAAACGCATCAAGCCGAGGCAGGCCGCCTGAATGGAATCCGGCCAGAGCACAAACAAAAGGATGGTCCCCAAACCGGCTGGCGCTGCCCCATTTCGTCCTTCGGGAGTCTGGTTATGAGGCTCTGCGTGACATGCTGGCGAGGCTACGAGGCTCGCTACGATGGAATGATTGAGGGCGGAACGCGACCAGGATTGTCAGTCGTCAAGGAAGTGGAATGAGACTGCCGGTCCGTGGATTGCCTTGTCAGACGGTGGTTTGCCCATTGCTCCAGATTTCAAATTCACTCAAATCAATTTCCCTGTTCCACACTACGGCGTAACCTCCTTGTTCCACGTGAACCGATTTGAACAGGGCAGGGTTCATTAAAGGGGCGAACATCTCCCTTTTTAACAACGGAGTTACTTCGTATTGGCGCTTTCGGGCGTTATCGAATTCGACCAGAAACGTATGATCGTCAATCGTTTCAACGGATTTTATCTTGGGACACAGCATAGAAGTATGGACGTGGGTGATCTCCGAAGAAAAGCTTTGTAACGATTATGCCTCACTCGAATGAAGCCAGCCATCCTGATTCCGTGGTGACCGTGGAGGGGCTGACGTTCAGCTACGCCAGCCGGCAGGTCCTGCACGGGATTTCCTTCACCCTGGGGAGGGGCGAGGTGGTGGGACTGCTGGGTCCCAACGGGGCCGGCAAGAGCACCACCATCAAGGTCCTGACGGGTATCCTGCCTCCGGGCGGAGGGTCGGTCCGGGTCGCCGGTTTTTCCATGCCGGGCGAGGCGGTGGAGGCCAAGAAGCGCATCGGGTATGTGCCGGAGGCGGCTGCTCTGTTCGAAAGCCTGACGGCGCAGGAGTTCCTGGAGCTGATGGGCCGACTTCAGGAAGTGCCCGAGCCGACGCTTCAGGCCCGAATCGACCTGTTTCTCAAGCACTTCGACCTGGCCGAGGAGCGCGGGCGCCGTCTGGACGGCTACTCCAAGGGCATGCGGCAGAAGGTGCTGCTGAGCGCGGCCCTGCTGCACAGTCCCGAGCTGGTGTTGTTGGACGAGCCACTCTCCGGGCTGGACGTCAACACCGGGCTGATGGTGCGGGACCTGGTGGCCGCCCTGGCCGCGGAGGGGAAGACCGTTCTCTACAGCTCCCACGTCCTGGACGTGGTGGAGCGCGTCTGCGACCGCGCCCTGATCATCCATGAAGGACGGCTCATCGCGGACGGTTCGCTGGAGTCATTGAAGGCCTCCACCGAGAGGGGGAGCCTGGAGGACGTCTTCCGGCAACTGACCCAGGCCGAGGGAACCGTTAGCGGTGTCTCGGAAATCATCGAGGGTCTCCGGTCATGAGGATCCTTGGTTCGATCGCAGGGCGCTGCCTTCGCGGCAGGGCCTTTACCCGGCTGCTAGAAAGCTGCGGCATCGAGCCCCGACGATACTGGCCCCTGGTCGACCTGTTCCAGACGCTGGGCAACCGGGGAGGAAGTGGCCCGGATGGGCAACCAGGACTACTCCCTGCGATTCCTGGTGATCTTCTGGTTCTTCCTGGCCGGTCTCATCAGCCTGTTCATGGCCTTCACGGGTACGCCCCCCAATGGTACCTCCTGGTATTTCTCGGCATCACCGTTTTCAACCTTGGCATACTCCTGATCCCCGAGGCGGCCGAAAACCTGGTCAACCCCGTCGAGGGAATGATTCTGGCCCATCAGCCGGTGAACGGAGCCACCTGGTCGGCCGCCAAGCTGACCCACCTGGTCAAGGCGGTGGTCTACGTGGTGGCGGGAGTCAATGGTGTGCCGGCGCTGGTCGGTCTTTTTCTTCCTCACGGGGACGGGATGGGTTGGCTCATCCATCCCCTGGAGCACCTTCTGATCGCCCTGGGCGTGGGGATGGTGTTCGCCCTGCTCTGCTGCAGCCTGTTCGGCTGGCTGATTCGCTTTGTCCCGGTGCGGCGCCTCAAGGCGGCTGCCGGCCTGGTGCAGGTGGTCCCCATGTTCTTCGCGTTCGGATTCCAGCTTATGCTTCGGCTGTGGAGAGACCTTGTGGATTGGGCAGGATCGGTCGAACTGCTCCAGGAGTGGCTGGCTGCAGCCGACGCCCTGCCTGCCGGATTCCCGGTGTTGTTGGGGGTGGCGGGCGTCGTCGTCGGGTTGGTCGTTGTCCTGTACGGGCTACGGGCTCTTTCGGTCGACCACCTGATACGTGTTTCGGGCCTGATGCACTCCGGCCGCAGGGTTCGGAGGCTCAAGCGCAAGGGTTCGGGGGTGGGTCCCTGGGTTGCCCGGATTGCCGGAGGCCAGGCTGGCCGCGCGGGTTTTGAGTATCTGCGTTGCCTGGTGCTCCGGGACTGGCAATTCCTCAAAAACGCAGCTCCCGTCTTTCTTGTGCCGATCCTTTTTTTCTGCTACGTGGTGGCCAGCGCCGGGTTGGCCTCTCCCTTCGGGCCGGAATTTGCCCTCATCCACTTTCTGCCCCACCTGCTCGGTCTGGTGATGATCCTGGCCTGCCGGATTCTGGCCTACGGCAACGACTACAAGGGCATCGCCTGGTTTTTCACTGCTCCCGATTCTTCCTTTCGCCCCTTTTCGGCAGGAATCCATGCGGCGCTGTGGCAATTGCTGGCGATCGTTCCCAACCTCCTCTCGCTACCGGTGCTGACCTGGTTCTGGCCGATGCGTGACGCCTTCCTCTTCGTCGCCTTCAGCGCGGCGGTGGCGTCGATCTACCTGGGGGTGGGTCTCAGGCTGATCGACGGTGTGCCGTTCGGCAGACAAGCCGCGCCGACCCGCGGTGCGGCGGACTTGGTGCCGATGGTGTTCTTCCTCATGGCCGCCGGGATTGCGGTAGGGATCCAGTACCTTCTGTTCCGTTCGACGGTGGCGGTGGCCCTGGTGACGCTGGTCGTCGGCGCAGGCGCCCGCTTCCTGACCCGGGCGGTGCTGGACGACTACGCGGCCCGCATCCGGCTGCAGCTCCAGCAGGCCGCCTCGGGGTCGGTGCCGCTGTATCGGGAAGTGGAGTAGCGAAACGGACTTCTGCCAAATCCGGTCAGTCGGGGGTACAATTACCGGCCCGCACGATATATAATGCGGTTCAGCTACCGCATTGGAGTAGACGGCGTACAACTTGGGCCAAAGGAGTCCACGATGGCAAGCAAGCAATCCTCGAATGCGACTGAGAATCGGGCGCGGACGGCGGCGCCCGCGCGGTCCGCACAACCGATAGCCATCGTGGGTATGGCCTGCCGGTTCCCGGGCGCGCCGGACATCCCTGCATTCTGGCGTCTGCTGGAAGCCGGTGGGAACGCCGTCAGCGAAGGGGTCCCGGGTTCCGGAACGGGGCGCTGGGGTCAACTCTTCCCCGACGATGGAGTTCGGAGCGACGGTTGTCGTTACGGCGCCTTTGTCGACGACATCGACCTGTTCGACGACGCCTTCTTCCGGATTTCGCCGGTGGAGGCGGAACTGCTGGACCCGCAGCAGCGCATGATGCTGGAGACGAGCTGGGAGGCACTCGAGGACGCGGGAATCAATCCGGAGGTCCTGAGAGAGAGCCTCACCGGCGTCTACACCGGGATCAGCAACGACGAGTATCGAATGCTGGTCGTGGACTCGAGCAAGCCTCCCGAGGCTGCCGGGTGCCTCTACGCTCTCAGCGGCACCAACCTGAACGGGGCCAGCGGACGGGTTTCCTTCGTGCTGGGTCTCAGAGGGCCGGCCAAGGCGGTGGACGCCGCCTGCGCCTCATCCATGGTATCGGTCCACGACGCGGTGGCGGACCTGCAGCAGGGCAAGGCGGACCTGGCCATCGCCGGCGGCGTGCAGGCGATCCTCAACGGCCGCATCTACGAGCTGCGCGCCGATTCGATGATGCTGTCTCCCGATGGGCAGTGCAAGGCCTTCGACGCGTCGGCGAACGGCTACGTGCGGGGTGAGGGCTGCGGGGTCCTGGTCCTCAAGCGGCTGAGCGATGCCGAGGCGGACGGCGATCGGATCCGGGCGGTGATCCGCGGCGCCGCCGTGAACCATGGCGGAGCCAGCGTCGGGTTGACGGTGCCCAATACCCCCGCGCTGGAAGAAGTGATGAAAACAGCGCTGTCCGACGCGGGAATCTCCCCGTTGGAGGTGGATTACCTGGAAGCCCACGGGACCGGTACCGCGGTGGGCGATCCGATCGAGATCGATGCCGTAGCCGCGGTCTACGGGAAGGGCCGGCCTGCCGTCCGCCCGCTTCTCGTCGGTTCGGTAAAGACCAATGTCGGCCACCTGGAGTCGGCCGCGGGCGTGGCCGGAGTGATCAAGGCGGCGCTGGTGCTGGAGCGGGGCGTGATCCCGAAGCACCTCCACTTCCGCAATCCCAATCCGAGTCTCGACTGGGACCGTCTGCCTCTGCAGGTGACATCGTCGATGATGGAATTGCCGCAGCGGCAGGGGCGGCAACGACTGGCGGGAGTGAACTCCTTCGGGATATCCGGGACGAACGCCCACATTGTGCTGGAGGAATACCGCGCCCCGGACGGCAATTCCAATGGCATGCCGTGGGCCGTTGGCTCCGGGAAGTCGGTGACGGTTTCGCTGCCGGCGACGGTGGGGGTCCTGCCGCTGCCGGAGCAGGAAGTTCGGCCGCGCCCGACCCGTCTCCTTCCGCTGTCGGGCAAGTCGGAGGGCGCACTCCGTGACCTGGCGGAGCGCTACCTGTCATGGCTCGACGAACGTGCGGATCAGAACTCAGCCGAGGGCGGCTCTTGCGGGCAGCTCCTGTCTGACATGGCATGGACGGCCGGCGTGGGCCGGAGTCACTTCGGTCACCGGGCGGGCGTCGTCTTCCACGACGCGGAATCATTGCGAGGCCGACTCCGCGGACTGGCTGAAGAGGCTGGAGGTGCGTCGTCGCGGACGCCGACCCGGGTGGCGTTTGCCTACACCGGGCAGGGGAGCCAATGGGTCGGCATGGGAAAGGGGCTCTACCAGAGTGAGCCGGTGGCGCGGGCGGTGCTGGACCGCTGCGAGGCGGTCCTGCTTGGGGAGCGAGGAGTTTCCCTGCTGGATGTCATGTTCGGCGGGACCGGAACCGAGGGGGAACTCGGTGACACGGCCTGGGAGCAACCCGCCCTCTACGCGCTGCAGTGCGCCTTGACGGCGCTCTGGTCGAGTGTCGGCGTTCACCCCGGCGTGGTCGTCGGACACAGCATCGGGGAACTGGCGGCCGCGCAGGCCGCAGGCGTATTCAGTCTCGAGGACGGGATGCGGTTCGCCGCCAAGCGGGGCGCGCTGATGTCGCAGATGGAAGAGGGCGGCATGGCCGCGGTTTTCGCGCCGCCGGAGCGGGTGGCGCCGGCCGTGGAGGCGGTGAACGCGGCCTCCTCCCATGTCGGGCTGAGCATTTCGGGATACAACGGCACTCACCAGGTGGTCAGTGGACCGATTGCGGGAATAGAAGCGATCTCGAAGCGATTCGAACTGGAGGGTGTGCGGGTCAGGCGGTTGAACACGACCCGTGCGTTCCACAGCGCCCTGGTCGAGCCCATTCTGGACGAACTGGAAGCGTCCCTGCACGGCGTGGAGATCCGGACACCCGCGCTTACCGTGGTCAGCAACCTGACGGGCCGGGCGGTGGAACCGGGCCGGGTGCAGGACGGAGCCTACTGGAAGCGGCATGCGCGGGAGCCGGTGGCATTCGCCCAAGGGGTGAAAACGATGGCGGATCTGGGGGGGGAGCCGGTTCTGGAGATCGGCCCGC
>JAPOZE010000171.1:6697-7082 GCA_026706225.1 Acidobacteriota bacterium | reverse complement strand
GCCCCGACCGTGGCCTCCGGGCGCTCCGCCGCAGCCTCGATCACGTGGCGGCCGGCCCGGCCTCCGGGATCGTCCGGATCGGCCAGGGCGCGGGCCGCGGCATCCTCCAGCCCGGCAGCGCTCAGGCCCCGTTCGGGCAGGTTCGTTCCCGCATAGCCGGGAACGTCGGCCGCGGAACTCGCGTCCTTCGCGATGGCGCCCGCCGCCGCCCGGCCCGTGTCGATCGAGCGCTTGTTCAACTACGCCGACCCGGTTGAGATCGGTCTCAAGGTTCCCATCCACATCGTCGGGATCGAGGCCGAGTCGGTGACGATTCCGAAAGGCAAGACCACCTCTTCCCTGCTGGTCCGGCTCGCTGCCGATCTGGATCCCGGCGATTATCCTC
>JAPOZE010000171.1:0-6660 GCA_026706225.1 Acidobacteriota bacterium | reverse complement strand
TCCGCTCAAGCTCGAGGCAACGCTTCAACTGAACGAGCAGGAAATTCAGGTGGAAGAGCCGCTGACGATCCGGGTGCAACCCGTCCTGCAGGAGACCTCTCTCAGACACCGTCCATGAAGCGGTTCCTCAAGACCCTCCATTCCGGCTGCGGGGCCAGACGCCGGCCCGACCTGCCGGCGCCGGGACATCCAGCGATTCTTTGGCTGACTCTGCTGGCGACCGTCGTGGCCGCCCCTGTCCGGGCTCAACTCGACGAGGACAAGGATGGGGACCGGGACGGATCCATTCCCATCACGGTCCCGGACAGGCAGGAGCCTGTCAACTTCAACAGGGATCTCCTTCCGGTTTTTCGGGCCAAGTGCCTGGCCTGTCACAGCAAGAGCCTGGCTCTGGGAAACGTGGTTCTGGAGGACAGGCAACTGATTCTTTCCGGCGACCGGGGAGAACCGCTGGTCGTTCCAGGCAACGGCGCCGACAGTCTGCTGCTCCGGGTGGCCGCTCATCAACGCCAACCCTTCATGCCGCCTGACGGCAATGCCGCCGAGGCGGCGCCCCTGACCTCCGAAGAGCTTGGGCTCCTTCAACTTTGGATCGACCAGGGCGCCCGCCCGGGCGACCCCACCAGCCTCTTGCCCCGGCTGAAGTGGAAGGCCATTCCGGGGGCCTTGAATCCCGTCTACAGCGCCGCCATCAGTCCCGATGGCGACTACGCCGCCTGCGGACGCTCCAACAGGATTCTCGTTTACCACCTGGCCTCGGGCCGACTGGCGGCGCGGCTCACCGACCCCTCGTTGAACCAGGGCGGCCTCTATGCGGAACCGGGTGTCAGCCATCGGGACATGGTTCACTCGCTGGCCTTCAGCCCCAAGGGCGGACTGCTGGTTTCGGGAGGCTACAGGACCCTGAAATTCTGGCGCCTGCAGACGTCGGACCCGGCTCCCACTCCGACCGAACCGAGCCGGGGCAAGCCGGAATTGTCGTGGGTCCTGGAGCGGGTGGTCGGATCGGCGCAAGATCCATCGGGGCTCCTGGGCCGGGTAACGGCATTGGCCTTCAGCCCCGACGGCCAACTGCTGGCCACCGGAAGCGGAGACCCGTCCCGAAGCGGCGAAGTCAAGATCTGGCGCGCAGAGAATGGGGAACTCGTGGGAGAGGTTCCCGATGCGCACATCGACACCATCCTCGGAATCGAGTTCTCACCGGACGGCCGCTACCTGGCTACCGCCTCCACCGACCGATTTGCCAGGGTCTTCGAGGTCGAGAGCCGCCAATTGGCCAAGACCTTCGAGGGACACACCCACCATGTCCTGGACGTGGCCTGGAAAGCAGACGGCAAGATTCTGGCCACTTGCGGCGCCGACGGCGACATCAAGCTTTGGGATTTCGAAACGGGCGAACAGAGACAGACCCTCAGCGGCTATGAGAAAGAGATCACTTCCCTGAGCTTCATTGCCGACAGCGACCGGCTGCTGATCAGTTCGGGAGATCCCATCGTACGCTTCGGGGAACGGCGGCTTGGCGGCGTGTCCTCCTTCGTCCACGTGTCGGCAGTGAGCCGGGATGGCCGGACGGTGGTGGCCGGAGACCAGGCCGGTCGCCTGCTGGTTTGGCGTTCCCCCGGCCTTCAGCCACTTTTCGTGCTCGAGCCGGAGGCGGAACCCGTTGACGGCCCTTCCGGACAATAGTCTGCACAGTCCGGCATCCCGTTCCGCTTCATCCCGCGCCGACTCCATGATCACCTCCTTTCTGCTTGCCGTGGGGCGCACCTTCTCGGATGCCCTGCTGCCCCCCATTTTCTTCGCCGGACTGGGGGCTCTCACCGACCGGCTGCTGCACTTCGAGCTCCGCAGTCTGAGCCGCTTGTGCCTCTACATCCTGTCGCCGGCACTGCTCTTCTCTTCCCTCATGAAGGTGGAGGTCACCCTGGCGCAGGCCGGGCAAGTGGTTGCCTTCGTCATTCTGGTGCTGTCGGGCATGGCGCTGCTGGGCTGGATTTATGCCCGGCTTCGCCGCATGGACGGGCCCACCACCGGCGCCGCCGTCCTGGCGGCCTCCTTCTTCAACGCCGTCACCCTGGGATTCCCTTTCGTGCTCTTTGCCTTCGGCGAGGAGGGACTGCGCCTGGCCGCTGTCCTGGTGGCGACCAACTCCCTGCCGCATAACGCCTGCGGCCTGTTTCTGGCCGCCAGGGGCGTGCACGGAACCCGGCAGTCTCTGTGGAAGCTGGCCCGGATGCCGGTTCCCTATGCCATTCTGTCCGCCCTGCTTTTGCGCGCCTTTGAAATCCCCCTGCCGGCCTCGGTCTTCGAGCCCATCGACATCCTCGGCAGGGCGGGAATTCCGGTATTGTTGATCACCATCGGCATGGAGGTGGGCCGCATCCCGCTTCGGATGAACCATCCCGACACCTGGGGCGTGGTCGCTCTCAGGCTGCTGGTCGGTCCCCTGTGGGCCTGGTGGGCCGCCTCCCTGGTGGGCCTGGGGGGCTTGTTGGGTCAGGTGGTGGTGCTGCAGGCAAGCATGCCGACGGCGATCATGCCGATCGTTTTCGCCCGAGAACTCGGCAGCAACGTCTCTTTCGTCTCGAGGGCGGTGCTCTTCTCCACGCTGACCAGCATCCTGACCCTTTCTTTGGTGCTGGTGCTGGTCCGCTGAGAAATGCGGGTTGAGGAAGCGACCGCAGGGGGTATGATAGCTGGGGTCCGGGGAGCACCCTCATCCGACTTCCCGATTTCACCGTCACGCAATCTCATTCCCCAGGAGAACTATCATGCACGTTCGCGAGCTGTTCGATCTTTCCGGCTGCACGGCCATCGTCACCGGGGGTACCGGACTCTATGGAACTCCCATGTCGGAAGCCCTGGCCGAAGCCGGGGCTCACGTCGTCATCGCTTCCCGCAACAAGTCCCGCTGCCTGGATTGGGCGGCCAAACTGGTGGACCGAGGACTGAAGGCCAGCGGCGAAAGTTACGATCAAGGGAGCGAGGAATCGATCCTGGCCTTCAGTGAGCGAGTGCTGGAACAACAGGGCTCGGTCGACATTCTGGTCAACAACTCGGTGGGACGTTCCATGAGCAGCTATGCAGCCCCTCTGGATGACTGGCGCCGCTCGATGGAAGTCAATGCCACGGGACTCTTTACCATCTCCCGGGCCTTTCTGGATCCGATGATGCAGAGAAAGAAGGGAACCGTCATCAACATCGGCTCCGTGCAGGGCGTGGTGGCCCCGGACTTCAGCAACTATGCCGGCACCCACATGACCACCCCGCCCGACTACCAGTTTCACAAGCACGGCCTGGTGGGCCTGACCAAGTACCTGGCGGCCTGGGCCGGGCCCCACGGCGTTCGAGTGAACGCCATCTCACCTGGCGGCTACAACCCGGAGGTGGCCCACGAACCCTTTCTGTCGCAGTACAACCGTCGCGTCTTTCTGGGGAGAATGGCGGAATACGACGACATCAAGGGCGTGGTGCTCTTCCTGGCTTCCGAGGCTTCCCGTTACATCACCGGGCAAAACATCGTGCTGGACGGCGGCTATTGCGCCTGACGGCGGCGCGGCCGAGTGGAGAGTGGAGAGTGAAGAGTGGAGAGCGATCAGCGGAGGGTATTGGGAACGGGTAAGCGCCTGATGAACTGCCTGCGCTGAAACAAGAGAAAAGAGTTATCCACGAAGGGCCACTAAGGGCACCGGCCACCCAGGTCCTCGAGCACTTCCTTGCAGCGGCGGGCGACCACGACCTCTTCGCCCGCCTCCAGCATCCATGAACTCAATTCCAGGCGGTTTCCCTCGGTGGGGACGGGGGAGACCTCGATCCGCGGTTCACCCTGCCGGAGCCCCTCCAGGAAGTCCTCCTTGCTGAACTTGAGAATCCGGTCGTCCCATTCAACGGCCAAATGAGGGACCTGGCTGGAGATGATCGGAACGAAGGGTGTGGTTTTGACTCCCGGAATTCCACGAAAGGCCTCGGCGATTACCTGAAGCTGCCGCTCCCATTGCTTCCAGTCGGCCTGATGATCTCTTTTCAGGTAGAGTTCCAGGGCCTTCCAAAGACCGACGATCTCCTCCTTGCCGACCTTGGACACCCGGCCGATGCGATCGGGATTGGGGGATGCGTTCAGAAAGGCAGCTCTGATCAAGTCCTTGCGGCCCAACAGCAGACCGGAGGATTGCGGGCCCCGGATCCCCTTGCCTCCGCTGATAGCCACCAGGTCGAACCCCAGCGCCACCAGGTCGGTGAGATTTTCCGGCGGCGGAATGTCGGCCGCGGCATCGATCAGGCAGGGCACCCCCGCATTCCGGGCGATCTCAACAAACTCCTCTCGCTGGAGTTGCCCCCGGTACTGGGCCATGTTCAGAAAAAAGAGCATGGCGGTCCCGGGACCGATGGCGGCCTCCAGTTCCTGCCGGCTTTCGACCTGAATCAGCCGGACTCCAACGTTGCGAACGGCATGATCGTATTCCACCCGGTGGGACTTCTGCAGGACGACTTCGTTCTTCATTCCCCGCGTATCCGGCAGACGGCTCATCTTGTCTTCGTCACACCCGGTCACGCAGGCGGCGGTCCCCAGGGTCAGCGCCGAGGCGCAGCCGCAAGTCACCAATGCCCCCTCGGCGCCCAGCCAGGCGGCAATCTGCTGTCCGGCAGCTTCCTGCAGTTCCGGGATGGAGACGTATTGCCCGGAGGCCTCCTCCATGGCCCGAATCACCTGTGGAGCCATGAGAGAGCCGCCGTACCGGGTATAGCTGCCTCCCGCGTTGATGAAGGGACGGAGACCCAGTCGTTCGTATATTGAGGCTTGCCGGATTGGCGAGTTGGATTGAGCCACGATTCCCCCGAACCGTTGCGCCGGAACCTTCCTTGCCACTCCAACGCGACTTGAAAGTAGCACAGTTTCCGGTGGGCCACCAAGCTCACGGGCGGGATGCCGACGGGACCGATTCCCGTCGAAGGAATGCAGGAGGAAATTGGAGGATCGGGGGGCCTGGTTGGCGGGGAACATCCGGGGGGATCGGCCTCTGGCCGAAGAGAGGAATCGAGGGTGGGACGCCGGAGATTCGGGCGCCCCACCTCCGACCTGAACCGGTCCGGGCTCAGGACTTCTGCACCACCAGCTTGTTGGTCACCGAGAACACCCCGGGAACCCCGGAAGCCTTTAGAAAGGCGAATTGCTTGTCCGACTCGCTGATGACCGTGCCGACCAGGGTGACATCCCCCTTGTTCACGATGATGCCGATGGCATCGTATTCGCCCAGGCTGTAGGGGAAAAGGCGGCTGCCCCGGTCATAGAGGGCGCGGTAGACCGCCAGTCGTATCTGGTCGTCATTGGGAGAGTTCGGCAGCACCTCGATCTGGTTCACGACGGTGGAGACTCCCTCGATGGCTTGAACGACTCTTCCCGCCGAATTCTTCAGGCTTGGGCTGGTCACCTGGCCGAACAACCGGACCTCGTCGCCATCGAGCTGAAAGGCGAGGTGGTCGAAGACGCTGAAATAGGGAATCATCACCAGCTCGTGCCGGATTTTGCCCTCCAGCGGCCTCTGGTCCCGGACCCCGCGACTCTCAACTTCGGTTTTGGCCGGCACCAAGTCGCCGGCCCAGGACGCCAGCGGCAGGCTCAACAGCGCCGCCAGCAGAAAAGTCGTGACCTTCTGTTTCGTTTTCATTGTTCCGGTCCTCCCTATCTGATTTCGGCCCGGATTCAGACCCAGGGTTGAATCGCTCACGGCCGGTTTGCTTGGGCACTCGAGCGGCCGGTTCGCCACCCGGTGCGACTGACATTCCTATAGACGCAAGTGGAGGCGAAAGCGATGTAAAGAGTCGGTCAATCCCGTGTAAAGTTTTGTGATCGAGTCGATGGAGCCCCCGCGGCCCGATAAGCCGGCGCGCGTGCCCCCTCGAGGAGCAGGAGCGATGGGAGGAGGCCCCACCCGGGAGCGCGGGCGTCTCGCCCGCATGCACTCCCGTTGCCTGCCGCTCAGTTTCCCTGCGATGGGCCGCCCAGCCACCCTTCCGGCGGGAATGGCGTGGGCCCGGCCGACGCAGAGTCCTGGCGCCGTTGCCGGTCAAGCGGGTCGAGGAGATGGGAGGGGCTGTGCCAGTGTTGTGCGGGCGGGACGCCCGCGCTCCCGGGTGGGCTTCATTCCGTGACGCCGTCGCAGCTAAGGAGGTCCATCGGTCTTTGGGTCCATTCGTGGTTCATCTTCAACAACGAACGGTAGTCTCTTCCTCCAATGATCTGCGCAGCAGGGCGGGGGCATTGCTATGGGCAAGGTGCTGTTGCGGTGGTGGTGAGCCTTTCCGAGTCATAGCAGCGAAAGCTCCCCGAGATCGCTCCCCATCACGAGAGGCGTTTCAGCCGGGGACGGTCCTCGTCTTCCGGTTGCGGCTCGTCCTCCACCCCGATCTCGCCCGGCGTTCGACGCTTCAGGCTGGGTCGCCCGTCCCTCTCTCCCCGTGAGGGTCTCCGGGCATTGTCCATGGCAATGAGCTTGGCCTTGATCCGATCGAACTCGGTGGTGTTGATCACGTACTGGTCACGTTCCGGGAGAATCTTCTCGATGTTTTCCTGAGTCTTCTCGATGCGCTTGTGGGTGGGCGGATGTGTCGAGAAGGCCGTGGCCAGCTTGCCCTTCTTTTTCTTCTTCTTGGACTGCAGTT
>JAPOZE010000146.1 GCA_026706225.1 Acidobacteriota bacterium | reverse complement strand
CCCCGTAGTGGCCGTGACAGAAGCGCAATACCGAAGTAATTCTTGTGGAGACGGAGGCGACGTGGCCGACGCGGATACTGGATCTGCAGATGAGGCTTGGGCCATCGACCCTTAGTCGCGATCGAGGAAGCGGTTGAGCTTTGAGAGCAGGGTGCCTGAGGGGAAATACTTTACCAAGAGGCCGCCGAGGACGAAAAGGCTTTGGGGAAGTTGGCAATCGCAATCAACAATTAAGGGGCATCTTGGGGGGCAACTTTACTTGAAGAAGGAACTGTAGTTATTTAATTTCAACAACATATGGAATATTTTCGGTAGTGGTCGCGCCCACCACCTCTATACCACCATGACACGGAAACTGGCCATTCTGGGTGGCGAGCCCGCCATGCCGGAGGGGATCGAGCGAGCCCGCTGGCCGCGCTACAGCCAAGCGGAACTCGATGAGCTGTGCCGGGTCCTGCGAGAAGAGCAGCTCGGCGGGTGCGACGCGCCCCAGATCGCCGCGCTGGAGCAGGAGTGGTCGCAGCGCATGGACATTCCCCATGTCTGCGCCGTCGGCGCCGGCTCCGATGCCCTGCACATGGCGCTGTGGGCCGCCGGTGTCGGTCCCGGCGATGAAGTCCTGGTTCCGGCCTACACCTTTCTCTCGGGGGCGCTCACGGTTCTCCATCAAGGGGCGGTGCCCGTGTTCGTGGATGTCCATCCCGACTCCTGCAACATGGATCCGGCCCAAATCGAGCGGCACATCACCTCCAGGACCAAGGCCATCCTGCCGGTCCATCTCTCGGGGCTTCCGGCCGACATGGACGAGATCAACGCCATTGCACGGCAACACGATCTGGCCGTCATCGAGGACGCGGCCCATGCTCCCGGGGCAACCTACAGGGGGCGGTTCGTCGGAAACCTGGGAGACGCAGCCGCCTTCAGCATCAACGCCATGAAGAATCTGCCGGCGGGCGAAGCCGGGATTTTCGCGACCCGCCACCGGCACTATTTCGAACGGGTGGACGGCCTCTGGCTGCGGGTCCGTTTTCACAAGCCGCGAGAGGAGCAGAAGTACCCGCTGGCGACCCTGGGCCACAACTATCGCTGCAGCGTGGTCTCGGCTGCCCTGGCCCGAGGCCAGTTGGCCAGAATCGACCAATTGAACGGCCAGAGACAATCCCTGTGCGAACACCTGACCCGCCAGATTCAGGACTTGCCCGGGGTGATCCCGCCGCGGGTTCCTCCCGACAGGAGCCACGCCTACCACCTCTATCGGGTGCGCTTCGACCCTCGGGCCGCCGGTCTGGATCTGAAGCCATCCGAATTCCGCGCCAAGGTCGTGGCAGCCCTGGGAGCGGAGGGGGTGCTGTGCCGCTCCTGGATGAACTGGACCATTCCTTCTCTGCCCCTCTTCACCCGGCCGGAGGAGTTCGAGGCCAACCATCCCTGGCGACGCCCCTGGCCCGCCGATCGTGTCTACGCCCCCCGGGACTATCCGGAGGCCACCCGGGTGGTGGAAGAGACCTCTCTGGTGATGGAAGCGCCCACTGCCGCCAGCCGCCAAATCATCGATTTCATGGCTGAGGGGTTTCGCAAGGTTTTCTCCCAAATCGACGAGGTGGCCAAACTGCAACTGCCGGGGGAACTGATGGACGGAGGGGCGGCCAATCTCGACGAAATCCGTCGTTGGCTGGGCGCCGCCCTGCCGGTGCAGCCAACCTGAGGATCCCGGACCTTGTTTCTGTGACAGGACACCAACACCCGTGGCCAATGCCCTGCGAGTCGGAATCATCGGAACCGGTCGCGCCGGACGTTGCCAGGCCCGGGCTTTTGCGCGCCTCCCGGGCGTCAGCCTGACCGCCCTCTGGAACCGCAGCCGGGGCAAGGCCGAGAGGCTGGCCGCTGACCTGAAAGCCCCGGAGTTGGAAGTTTTCGACGACTGGCGCCGAATGATCGACAGGAGCCGGGTCGACATCGTCAGCATCGCCACCGATCCGGTTCTCCGCCTGGAGCCCTTTGCCTATGCTCTCGCCAATGGACGCCACGTTCTGGTGGAAAAGCCGCTGGCCTGGGACGTGCCGGAAGCCGAGGCCATGGCGAGGGCCGCCGGCGAGGCCGAAACGGTTACGGCCATCAGCTTCAACTGGCGCTATTCTCCGGCCTGTCTGACCTTGTGGCGGGCGCTCCGGGAAGGCCAGATCGGCAAACCACTCGACATCCGGACCGAGTGGCGGCTCTGCTTCAGCCCCGGATTGGATCCCTGGAGGGCCAACAGCGGGGTGCTGCGGGAGATGGGCAGCCATGAATTCGATCGCGCCCGGCACCTCACCGGCTGGCGATTCCAGCGCCTGGCATGCTCTCTACGGTCGGCCCCCGGCTCTCAGCACCGAACCCGACCCGCACAGAAGAACCCGGAGACGTTTGCTTCGGTGCTGGCCGAGACATCCGACGGGAGTGTCGGGAATTTTCGCTTGCTGATCAACCCCGGCCAGCCGGAACGGAGAATCGTGGTTGGCGGGATGGAAGGCACCTTGACCCTGAGCAGCCAGTGGGAGACCGTGCCGCAGGACCAGGACAGCCAACGCCGGATGACACTGTGCAACGAGTTGCAGGTGGTCCGGCAACGGTCCCGGGACAAGGACCCGGTCGTGCTGGAAGTGTCCGAGGCGGACTGCCAACCCGCAGAGGTTCTTTCGGGGCAGCACACCTGGAATCGGCTGATTGCCGATTTCGTGTCGGCCGTCCGGAAGGGAGACCGGGGACACCGCAGTGTGCCGCACCTGCCCCATATCTCCGACGGGCTGGATGCCCAGAGGCTGATCGGGGCCTGCGAGCTGTCCGGCGCGGAAGGGCGGTGGATCGACCTGGCCCCCGCCTGACTGAGCGCTGTAGAACGATATAGGAGCTTGGCTGATGTGGATTCGCTTGGCGGTGGCGCTTCCGTTGCTGTCACTCCCGGCTGGGGGAGGCTCCTCGGACGAGGCAGGTCCGGAGTTCTTCGAGAAGAGAATTCGCCCGGTTCTGGCCACCCACTGCATCTCCTGCCATGGCCCCGAGAGGCAGGAATCGAGCCTGCGCCTGGACACCCGGTCCTCCCTGCTCGAGGGCGGCAGGTCGGGGCCGGTGGCGATTCCCGGGCAACCGCTCCAAAGTCGACTCTACCGGGCCGTCACCTACCGGGACCCGCATTTGAAGATGCCGCCGCCGGGCCCTCTTCCGGCATCGGTCATCGAGGACATTCGGGCCTGGATTGAAGCCGGAGCCCCCTGGCCCGAAACCGAGCCTGCCCCAAATTCCGGAACCGCCGCCGAAGGATTCGACCTTGCAGAACGCAAGCAGCGATACCCCTGGATTTGGGAGCCCCCGCTCAGCCGACCGCCTCCCTCCACCCGGGACAGCCGTTGGCCCCGCGATCCCGTAGACCGGTTTCTGCTGTCCAAGCTCGAGCCAAAGGGTCTGACTCCCGCTCCGCCCGCGGACCGGCGGACCTGGCTGCGCCGGGTTTCCTTCGCC
Organism: Acidobacteriota bacterium; assembly: GCA_026706225.1. Next base: position 3,595 of record JAPOZE010000146.1, on the reverse strand, counting down.
TTGACGGGCCTGCCTCCCTCTCCGGAAGAAATTCAGCGGTTCCTCAACGACCGGCGACCCGATGCCCACGCCCTTGTGGCGGACCGCCTGCTGGCCTCGCCCCGGTTCGGCGAACGCTGGGCCCGTCATTGGATGGACCTGGTGCACTACGCCGAATCGCGGGGTCACGAAACCGACTTCCTGATCGCCAACGCCTTCCAGTATCGAGATTACCTGGTGCGGGCGTTCAACGCCGATATTCCCTACCCGCAATTGGTGGCGGAACACGTTGCGGGCGACCTGCTGCCGGCTCCACGACTGGACCCGGCTACCGGCGCCAATGAATCGGTGATTGCCACCGGTTGGCCCTTTTTCGGGGAAGAGGAGGATTCGCCGGTTGACCTGCTCCAGGATGAGATCGAGCGACTCGACAACCGAATCGACGTGTTGAGCAAGACCTTCCTCGGATTGACGGTCTCCTGCGCCCGCTGCCACGACCACAAGTTCGACGCCATTTCGCAGCGGGATTACTATGCCCTGTTCGGTTTCCTGTTGAGCTCCAGCTATCGCCAGGTGCGCTTTCAGTCGATGGAGCACAACCGGCAGGTAGCTCTCGAGCTGGAGGCCCTGGCGGAGGAGTATCGGCCCCGGATTCTGAAGGCGGTGGGGCGGGCCCAGAGGCCGTACCTCCAACAAGCGGCCGAATACCTGATGGCGGTGCGGGAACTTGTCGAAGCCGAAAGGGAAACCGGATGCCGCTTCGACGACGGCGGATCAGTGCCGGAGTCGGTCGCCTGGCCCCGGCGCCTCGACGTAAAGCTGCTGAAGCACTGGGCCAACGCGGTCAGGAACGCCCTCGAGGACCCGTCCGACCCGCTGCACCCCATTGCCCGGGTCGTCCACCATTGGGACGGTCGTGATCCACAAGGTGTTTCCGCAGTCCTGAAAGAAGTCTTCGATCCCTGGCGCAAGCAGCTCAGCCTGAAGGAGGTCCTGCAGGCCTCGGGTGCTCGGATCATTCAAGACTACACGAGCCCGGGCCCGGTCGACTGGCGGGTGGACGGACCCGGATTCGGGGGCGCTCCTCGAAGGGCCGGCGACGTGCGGTTGGGGAGGCGCTCCACCTCTCCCATTGCCGGCGTATACCAGCACGGGGGCGCCTACAAGGACCCGGTCTGGGACGTTCTGGAACTGGCGCCGGGAACCGAACGCAATCCCGAACGCCTCCCCAACTGGGTGCGTGCCGGCCGGTCATTGCGCACGCCTACCTTCACGCTGGAGACGGGGAGGCTCTACTATCTGGCCCGGGGAACGGTTCGGGTCTACGCCACCGTCGACTCCTACACCCTGCAGGAAGGTCCCCTTTACGACGAGCTGACCCAACGCTGGAAAGACGTTCCTGAACTGGGCTGGATCGAGCACGATCTGACCGCCCACCGCGGCCATCGGGTTCACCTGGAGTTCAGCCCCGAAGGATCGGACGACCTGGCGATCGCCATGGTCATCGAAGCGGCACGAGAGCCAACTCCCTATGCGCCTCCCATGGGCCTCCTGATCGACAGGCTGGCGGCCTGCAGGTCCTTGCCCGACCTGGCCCGGGCCTACCAGGAGCTGCTGCTGGAGGCTTCCGAACGCATGGCTGCCGGCGACATCGTCGGATCTTCCCGGTCCGCCTCGTTCGCCCGGCTTGCCGACTGGCTGGTTCGGCACCCGCACGTCAGCCTGGGGCCGCCTTCGGAACGAATAACGCGGTTTCAAACCCTGGAGCCATTCTTCTCCAGCCGGCAGGAACTGTTGAGCAGGATTCAAGCCGCCTCAACCACGGCCCCCGCTCTGCTCGACGGCAACGGAATCGATCAACCCCTGCTGCAGCGGGGAGAGCCCCACCAGCCAGGCCCCCGCGTCCCCAGGAGATTCCTGGAAGCCGTCGCCGGACCGGGGCCCCTGGATTCCGGCGGGGGCAGCGGCCGCCTGAAGCTGGCCGAAGTCCTGACGGCTTCCTCCAATCCGCTGCTGGACCGGGTCTGGGTAAACCGGGTCTGGCACCACCTCTTCGGGAGGGGCATCGTGGCCTCGGTGGACAACTTCGGCTGGCTTGGGGAACGGCCGAGCCACCCGGAACTGCTGGACCACCTCTCCCACTGGTTCAGGGTCCGGGCCAGGGGTTCGCTCAAGCAATTGATACGCAGAATCGTGCTATCGCAATCCTATCGAATGTCCAGCCGGGCATCCGACCGGGCGGCCTCCCGGATCGACCCCGAAAACCGGTTGCTGCATCGCATGAACCTGCGGCGGCTGGAGGCGGAAAGCATCCGGGATGCGGTCCTGGCGATTTCGGGACGTCTCGATCTGCAGATGTCCGGTCCGCCGGTGCCGGTTCACAGGGGCGACGTGGTCCTGTTTCGAGGCGCTCCCAAGAAACTGGGACCCCTGGACGGAAACGGGCGCCGCAGCATCTACCTGGCGGCCCGGCGGAACTTTCTCTCCTCCCTGCTCCTGACCTTCGACACGCCCAAGCCCTTCGCCACGGTGGGGCGGCGGGACGTTTCCAACGTTCCCGCCCAGTCCCTGGCGCTGATGAATCATCCCTTCTTCCACCAGCAGGCCCGCAGGTGGGCCCGCCGCCTGGAGGAAGCCGGCGGCGAAGTGTCGCCCGCCCGGCGCATCCGGCTTATGTATCTGGAGGCCTTCGGGCGGCCGCCTACTCCGGCCGAAATGGACGCCTGCCTGAAATCGCTGGAGCGGATGTCCCGCCTGCGCACCCCTTCGGACAACGGCCTGTCTGCCTGGGAGTCGCTGAGCCATGCGCTTTTCAATGTGAAGGAATGGATCTATATTCGATGAGTCTTCAGATCCGGATGCATCCAGGAGCCGTCCGGCCGAGCCTCTCCATGGACACCCTGCCCAAGCCGCTGACCCGGCGGCAGATGCTTCGCTGCTGTTCCACCGGTTTCGGCGCCCTGGCGCTGTCGGCGCTGCTGGCCGATCCTGCCTACGGAACCAGGCCGGCGAGCGAAACCGGGTCGGACGGCCCCGCGGCCCCGAAGTTGCCCCACTGGCGCCCGCGCGCTCGCAACGTCATCTTCCTCTACATGGAAGGGGGAGTTTCCCAGGTCGACAGCTTTGACTACAAACCCCTCCTGAACCGCTTCCACGGCCGGCCTCCCGGGGAAGTCATCGGCAAGCTGGAAGCCACCCAGTTCCAGGAGGTCGGGGCCATCCTGCAGTCGCCCTGGAACTTTCGACGCCACGGCCAGAGCGGCCTGTGGGTCAGCGATCTCTTTCCGCACACCGCCCGCCACGTCGATGACCTCTGCATCATCCACTCCCTCATCTCCAGGTTTCCCGAACACACCAGCGCCAACTATTTTCTGCACACCGGCGTCGGGATTCAGGGCCGGCCCAGCCTGGGGGCCTGGAGTGTGTACGGACTGGGCAGCGAAAACCGGAATCTTCCCGGGTTTATCGTGCTGAACGGAGGCGTGATTCCCTCGGGCGGGATCGATTGCTTCACCAACGGCTTCCTGCCGGCCACCTATCAGGGCTCGCTGTTTCAGGCCAAGGACCCTCCCGTGGCCAACATCCGATCCGATCGGACCCCGCCCCGGCTTCAAGC
>JAPOZE010000253.1 GCA_026706225.1 Acidobacteriota bacterium | reverse complement strand
TGGACCACACCAGGCTCACCTACTTCTACCAGGGGCTGGACCAACGCCTCACCGGGGTGCGGGGAGAGGTTATCCGGTCGGTGCTGGCGTAGGGCGCCTGACCGCTCCTCGAGCTAAGCCGATGGACCTGCAACAAGGCAGACGGTGGATCGGAGAGAGCCGCTCCGTGACCGGCTTTACCGGAGCCGGCATCTCGACCGAGTCGGGAATCCCCGATTTTCGCAGTCCCAACGGAGTCTGGGCCCGCAACCGCACCGTCTATTTCCAGGATTTTCTCGACAACGAAGCCGACCGCGTCGAATACTGGCGGCAGAAGGTGGAGAGTTGGCCGGCCATGCGGGACGCGGCGCCCAACGCCGGTCACCTGGCCTTTGCCGAGCTGGCCCGCCAGGGCAAGCTGCTGGCCATGATCACCCAGAACATCGACGGCCTCCACCAGCGTTCGGGCCTGGACCGCGAGTTGATCCTGGAGCTCCACGGGACCACGGCCGAAGCGGCCTGCCTTGGGTGCGGCACAAGGATATCGATGGATGAGGCCGTGGCGCGGGTCCGCAAGGGCGAGTCGGCGCCTCGCTGCAGCCACTGCGCGGGTTTGCTCAAGCCCGCCACCGTTTCCTTCGGCCAGTCCCTTCCCCTGGAAGTGCTGGACCGGTCCCGGCGGGCCGCCCGTGCCTGCGAAGTCTTCCTGGCGGTGGGCTCCTCCCTGGTGGTGGAGCCGGCCGCCTCCCTTCCCCTCCTGGCCAAGCAGTCGGGGGCCCGACTCATCATCCTCAACCGGACCGAAACCCCGTTGGACAGCCTGGCCGACCTGGTGATCCGGGACGAAATCGGATGCACCCTGCCCCGCTTGGTGGAACCGCTTAACTGATCGCTTATTCCCGGGGAGTCTGGTCGTTGAAGACCTGGGTTCGCTTGAGGAGACGGCGCTCCCGGCTGGGAAAGCCCTCCCGGCGGTGCATGGTGCAGCGGTTGTCCCACACCACCAGGTCGTCGATCTGCCAGTGGTGGGTCCAGACAAAGCGCGGAAGCTCGATGTGCCTGAACAGCAGGCCCAGCAGCCACCGGCTCTCGGAGGGCTCGATCCCGACAACGTACTTGGTGAGGTGGGGGCCCAGGTAGAGGGCCTTGCGGCCTGTTTCCGGATGGGTGCAGGCCAGGGGGTGAGACACGGGATAGGGGCGATTCTGCGCCTCCACCGAGTGTCGATGGACGGCTCTCAGCCCCCTCAGGCGCTCCTTGAGGCCTTCGTCGAGAGCGTCGTAGGCGGCATATCCGTTGCACCACCGGGTAGCTCCGCCGCCGCCCTCGGGGAGCTCGACGGCGTAGAGGGTCGAGATGGTCCCGGGCTGGGGCAGGTAGGACAGGTCGGAGTGAAAACCGATCTCCTCGTTGCTTAGCGCCCCGATCGGCTGGCCGTTCTTCTTGAGATTGGAGATGAGGAATATCTCCTTGACGGGGCGATCCAACTGCCGGCGCACGTGCTCCACGGGTTTGCCGAAGTGGCGGGTAAAATCCACCTGGTTCCGCTCACTGATGCGCTGCTTTCTGAAGTAGATCAGGCAGTGCTGCCGCAGAGTCTGGCGAATCTCGGCCACGGCATCCGCCGGCAGCGGCCTGGACAGGTCCACTCCACGAATCTCGGCGCCCAGGGCTCCGCCGGTGGGTATGATCTTCAGCCCCTCCTGCCTGGCGACGGCCATGGTTCCGCTCCCAGCCCACATCCAATGGTTTCGAACCGAACGCTTCGATTATACTGGAGAGGCCGCCGGAGGCAACCACAAGTGCCGGGAAACTACTGGCTGGAATAGCCTTAACCCACTGAGTGGTTGACGCCGACCTCACCTGTTCCGGAGAAACCATGAACCACCGACTCGCCCAGACCATCGGCCTGGTCATTCTCCTGGCACTAGTCGGAGTGCCTGCTGTTGCCTCAAGCCCCGCAACTTCTCCGCAGGACCAGCCGGCGCCGGATCGGGAGGCCGGGGAGACCAACCGCGAGGAGCAAGAGGAAGAATCCGACCCGGCCGCTCCAGACGACGACACCGACATCCTGCTGACCGATGAGGGCGACATCATCTACACCGAGATCGATGTGACGGGTACCGTGATCCGCGAAACGCCCATCGACTCGCCCAATTCGGTCTCCATCATCAACCGGGAGTCCCTCTCCCAGCAGGGATCGCCCTCGGTGGTGGAGCTGTTCAAGAACATGAGTGTCAGCGGCGGCGTGCTGGGCGAGTCCAACAGTTGGTACAACGGCACCTCGACCGGCATTGCCGAGACGGTGGCCAACGTGAACCTGCGCTCCCTGGGGGCCTCTCGCACCCTGGTGCTGCTCAACGGACGGCGCCAGACCTACCTGCCGGCCCGGCTTGCCGGTGGCCGCTTCGTGGACGTGAACGCCTTTCCCAACATCGCCATCGACCGGATCGACGTGCTCAAGGAGGGGGCCGGCGCCGTCTACGGCTCGGACGCCATCGCCGGAGTGGTCAACTTCATCACCCGCAGTCAGTTCGAGGGCTTCGAGGTCTCGGCCTCCTACGATCACTTCTCGGGCTCCAGGGACGGGATGCTGGGCGGGATCTGGGGCAGGAGGTACGGCTCCTCGGCCCACGTGGTGGTGGCCCTGGAACACAAGCGGACCGGCCATTTCGGAGCCGAGGAGACCGGCTGGTCGTTGCGCCCCTACCCGGGGTGGTGGTGGGGATGGTCGGGGACCGGCAACCCCGGCGCCTTCATCGTGCCACAGGCCGGAGCTACCGGAATTTCGGCTCTGGTGGAAGCCCCCCGCGTTATCGACCCGGGCTGCGACGCAATGGGGGGATACACGGACAACGGCTCCCGCACCTGCCGCTTCCGCTATCAGCCCTGGGACAGCCTGATCTACGCCCAGCAGCACAGTCGGGGATTCGCCGAGATCAACGGGACCTTCGGCGACAACAAGAACTACCACCTGGAGATGCTCTACGCCGATGCCCGAATTCCCGACTGGGAGACCACCCCTTCGTTCCCGCCCGTGTCGATTTTCGACGGCCTGCAGGTGATCGGCGCCGATCACCCCGGCAGACGGGCATTTGTAAGCCGATACCCGATGCTGGCCAGCAGTGACGGAGTGCCGCTGGACCTCACCGGGGAGGAGCCGTGGTACTTCTTCGGCCGCCTGGTCGGCAACTCCGGCCCGGGGCGCAGTTCGCCCCGGCAGTCCCGCACCAGGCGGCTGGCGGGATCCGTGGGGAGCGAAATCGGAGAAACCGGCCTCTTCTACGACCTGGGAGCAAGCTACTCCGACGCCAGGGGAGAGTTGAGCCACCCGGCGGAATGGGCCCATCGCAAGTTCCTGGCCTATCGGGGTTTCGGCGGCCCCAACTGCGGGGTCGAGGTGGTGATGGACCCGGCGGCGCCTTCCGGAATGGCTCTCGGTCCCCTCCCCGAGGGCGTCGCTCCGGGGCTCGGCGACTGCTCCTACTACAACCCCTTCAGCAACGCCATCGGATTCTCGGCCCAGCCGGGGTCCCGCTTCAGAGACACCCAAAACCCCGAGTTTCGTCCCGAACTGTCAAACAGCCCCGAACTGCTGGGATGGATCAACGAGGACGTCACCTTCGTCAACCGGGCCAGCCTGCTGACGACCGACGCCACCCTCAACGGCAGGCTGCATTCCAGTGTGGCAAGCTACGCGGTGGGCTATCAGTACCGGCTGGTGGACGTGGGTACGACTCCCAACGCCGCCGGCAACCTGGACATCAACCCCTGCCCGGTTCCCGGGGACACCGGTTGTCCGGTGCAAACCGGTTCCTTCACCTTCACCTCCGGCGCCCATCCCTACGACGACCGGCAGGGAACGCACGTGACCTTCGTGGAACTGGCTCTCAAGCTGGGCGAGAGAGTGGATGCCCAGGTGGCCGCCCACTACGAACGCTACGAGTTCGCCGACAGCTTCGACCCCAAGACCTCCATACGCGTGCAACTGAGCAACCTGGTGGCCCTGAGGGGCACGGTGCAAACCTCCTTCCGCACTCCCTCGGTGGACGACCTCAACCAGGACCTGGTCACCACCACCGACTACGTGGCCGCCAGCGGCACCTGGAAGGCCATCAGCACTTCCGGGAGCACCGCTCTGCTGCCGGAGGATGCGCTCACCTACAACGTGGGCGTGATCGTGAAGCGCGACCCCGACTTCGACTTCACCCTGGACTACTGGGGATTCGACTTCAACAACCCCATCGGGGTCCTGCCCCACGCCGCCCTGGCTTCCGCCTACGCCGACCCGGTCACTCGAAGCGCGGTGCAGGATCGCATCTTCTGTCCCGGGAACCGCAACGACGGCAGTTGCGATCCGGTCGACATCGAGAGAATCCGCGTGCACCACATCAACTGGCCGGGCATCAAGACCTCGGGGATCGACTGGCACCTGGGCGGCCGCAGGCTCATGGGGCCGGGTGTGCTGGTCGGCCGCCTGGACGGGAACCACACCCTCGACTTCGAGGTGGAGGCGCTCCGCCACAACGACGTGGTGCTGCGCCCCAGGGAGCAGGCGGCGGGCTACCTGAACCGGACCAACCCGCTGGCGCCTCCCCTGCCCCGCTGGAGGACTCACGGCAGCCTGGGCTACCACTGGAGGCACTACGGCCTGATCGGGGGGGTGCACTACATCTCGGGATACCAGGATCGGGACACCGTGGCCGCCTACAGCCGGATCGACAAGTTCCTGACCTTCGACCTGAACTTCCGCTGGCAGATTCCCGATTCCGGAACCACCGTAACCGTTTCCGCACTGAACCTGGCCGACCAGAGGCCACCCCTGGTGAACACCGAGTTGGCCTTCGATTCCCTGACCCACAACCCCCGGGGGCGCAGGGTAAAGCTGACCGTCACCCAACGATTTTGACCGGGGCCGACTTCGCGCCCCATGGCCGTCAGCCCTCTTGTTTTCCCGGGGAACGTTCCATGGAACCAGGACTGGTCCAACGGGCCCGGCAGCATCCCGACCGAACGGCGATTCTGGCCGAGGGCGCCCGTTTCTCATACCGCGATCTGTTAAGGGAATCGGGCCGCGCAGCCGGGCGATTGCTCCGGGGAGCCGGGGACCTCGGGGAAAAGAGAGTCGCCTTCCTGCTGCCCCCGGGGTTTTCCCACGTGGCCACCCAGTGGGGAATCTGGAGGGCCGGCGGCATAGCCGTTCCCCTCTGCACGTCCCATCCGCCGCCGGAGTGGGAATACGTCATCCGGGACTGCGGAGCCCACCTGGTCGTCGTCCACAAATCCCTTGCGGAACGGATCCGTCCGGTAGCCCGCAGGTGCGAGGTGGCCGTAATGGACGACGCTTCTGCGGAACCGGACTCCGCCTCGGTCCGGCTGCCCTCGGTCCCTCCCTCGCGACGGGCCATGATCGTCTACACCAGCGGCACCACCAGCCGGCCCAAGGGGGTGGTCTCCACCCACGGGAACCTCGAGGCCCAGATCGAGACCCTGGTCCGGGCCTGGGGCTGGCAACCGCAGGACCATATCCTGCACGTCCTTCCCCTGCACCACGTTCACGGCATCGTCAATGTCCTGTGCTGCGCTCTCTGGTCGGGCGCCACCTGCGAGATGCTGCCCGGATTCCAGGCCGGCGAGGTGTGGGAGCGATTCGCCGGGAGTCCCCTCACGCTGTTCATGGCGGTGCCGACCGTCTACTCCATGCTGATCACCGCCTGGGAGGCCTCCCCTGCCTCCCAACGAGAGGCCTGGTCCCAGGCCTGCTCCAGGATGCGCCTGATGGTTTCGGGCTCGGCGGCGCTGCCGGTGCAGGTGCTGGAGAAATGGCAGCAGATCAGCGGCCATCGGCTGCTGGAACGCTACGGCATGACCGAGATCGGGATGGCTCTCTCCAATCCCCTCGAGGGGGAACGACGGGCGGGATACGTGGGGACGCCGCTTCCGGGCGTCGAGGTGCGGCTGGTGGACGACCAGGGGGAGCCTGTCCAAACCGGCGTTCCCGGGGAGATTCAGGTCAAGGGGCCCGGTGTCTTCGAGCAGTACTGGAGAAGGTCCGAGGAATCCCGGTCGGCGTTCACCGACGGCTGGTTCCGGACCGGAGACGTGGCCGTGGTGGAGAAGGGCTGCTACCGCGTCCTGGGCCGCAAGAGCGTGGACATCATCAAGACCGGCGGGTACAAGGTCTCGGCCCTTGAAATCGAGGAGGCGCTGCGCACCCATCCCGATATCGCCGAGTGTGCCGTGGTCGGACTGCCCGACAGGGAATGGGGAGAATGCGTGGCGGCGGCGCTGGTACTTCGGCCTGGCCGGGACCTGTCTGCCGACGGCCTGCGCGACTGGGCCAAGGCCAGGCTGGCCGTCTACAAGGTGCCCCGCCGTTTCATGCAGATGGACAGCCTGCCTCGCAACTCGATGGGCAAGGTCAACAAGCGCGAGCTGGCCAAGCACTTCCCGTCCGGCTAGCCTACATTTACCTGAAACAAAATAGAGTCTTTTGCATTATCGGGTGCGACTTGGCGAGAAATGCAGGTTCACCACAAAAAGCACAAAAGTCACAAAACGATTTTTTGATATCGTTCCACTCCCTTTGTGTTTTTGTGCCTTTTGTGGCCATTCCCGACAAGGATTCCACCGCCGAATTTTGCAAAAGGCTCAGAAATCAACAATTCCCTTCGTGGATAACTCTTTCCCCTTGATCGCTTGTCGGTCTGAGGCTCCAACTCGCTAAACCATCCAACCAGGAGGTTCATCCCATGGCTCCACCCATCAAGGTTCTCTTGCTTGCCACGCCCCCTCCCGACTTCTGGGAGGAGGAGGCAATGAAGTTGATCGCCCCCCGTCACCAGGTTGTCCGTTTCGACCCCCAACAGGACCCGGCCCCGCAATTGCAGGGAGTGGACGCCGTGTTGGACCTGGGCGGTCCCAAGGACAAGAAGCCGCTGGCCGACATACTGGCCGGCTCGGTCAAGCTCTGGCAGTTGGTCAGCACAGGATTCGACCACTTCGACGCGGACTACTGGCGCGAGAGGCACATCCCTGTCGCCAACACCCCCGGTGGATCCAGCGCCGTGTCCCTGGCCGAATGCGCCTTGATGCTCATGATCATGGTGTCCC
>JAPOZE010000630.1 GCA_026706225.1 Acidobacteriota bacterium | reverse complement strand
TTAGAGGGCCCTACCCGGGACAAGAGGCAATAGGAGGCCGGATAGTGGAGAAAACCTCCTTGGGCATCGCCTCTTGTCCCTCCCTGAGCGTTGCCATTTATCAGCCGGGCGACCCCCAAACGCAAGGATATATCTACCGCTACCTCCTCAAAAACCTTCTCCAAGCCACACAATCTATAGGCCGGTTTATCTTGCCGGTGCCATTGAGGCAGCAAAGCTTTCCGCTGTCCGATCTGGTTCGGCCCTCCGGGTGGGGTGTGGACGATTGGGAGTTGCCGCAGTCCCGAGTCGAGAGCCGCTCAGAGGCCATGAGCTATACATGGGGAGAAGACTACCGCCAGGAAGTGCGGCAATCCATGCTCCGCAGACGAATCAACTGGCATACGCATTGGGCCGAACACGCCATTGCTCAGGGGAAGGCGCTGGAACCCTTTGGATTTACCACGGAAGTGCGGCCCGGAATCGTTCGAGCCTATTTCCAAGGAAGCTCGGCCTTAATTCCAAGGGACGCGGGCTGGCCTGAGGAGCTTAAAGACCAACTGTGGGCACTTAACTTCACAGAAATCAACAGCCTTTCCATCTCCACCATCGGGCCCAAATTCCCTCCGGACGCGGACAAGCGGTTGATCGCCTCCGATTTCCTGAGCAGCCTGGAGGAGTTGATTCGGACCGGGGAACTGGCAGGGGACTCGCCCTTCATCCGGAAGGTGATTCCTCTTTTGAAAACGGTGGCTGCTGGCGACGGCGGTGCAGTGGAGGCTGATTACTGGCCTTCGGATACGGAGACGGATTTTCAGGCCGAGATTTTGATGGCGATTCGTTTGAGCCTGGGAGGTTGAGGGGGCCAAAAACCGTGAAAAAGGGCGCGTTGCCACGGCCGGCTGAACTCCTTCGCCGGGACCAGCCGGAAGGAGAGCCATGGCGCTGCTCCCGGTTGATCCAGTTGGGGGAGATGGGCGAGGCATTGCCAGTCTTTGTGCGGGCGGGACGCCGGCGCTCCCGGGAAGCCATCGTCCGCTGAGGTCGTCACGCCGGGGAAACAGACTTGCGGAAGCAACTTGGCTCCGCTTGTAGTTGAAGGAAACCCATTTGTCCTCAGCGGCGGGAAACGGAGCCGGTCAGGGCTTGGGCAGGACGAATCCTCCATCCACCCGAAGGCAGCTTCCGGTCATGTAGGAAGCATCCTCTTCCGAAACCATGAACAGGATGGCCTTGGCCATCTCTTCGGAGGTGCCCAGCCGGCCCATCAGCAGCTTGCTGCCCCGTTCCTTGATCTGCTCGTCCGAGGAGTAGGCGCGTTCTCCGGGAGTGTCGATCCAGCCGGGCTCCAGCACGTTCACCCGGATCCTGTATCGGGCCAGCTCTGCCGCCCAGGTCGCCGCCATGTGATTGATGGCGGCCTTGGCGCCGTTGTAGGCGGTGGAAAGGGCGTAGGGTCGAAAGGCGTGCACCGAGCTCACGATGGCGATGCTGCCGCCGTCCCCCTGCTTCACCATCTGGCGGGCGGCCAGTTGGCAGCAGTGGAAGACGCCCCACAGCGTCACGCCCCAGGTCTTCTCCACCTCCTCGACCTCCATCTCGAGGAAGGGCTTGCGGATGCTGTAGGCCGCGTTGGCAACCATGATGTCCAGCCGCCCCAGCCTCTCCACCGTCTCCCGAACCATGGCTTCGTCCTGGGTCCGATCGGCCACGCTTCCCTGAAACAGGAAGGAGCGGCGTCCCAGCCCCTGGATTTCCCGAACCACTTCGTGCCCCTCCTCCGGGTGGCTGTAGGCGTTCACGGCGACGTCGGCGCCGTTCCTGGCCAGCTCGATGGCGGTGGCGCGGCCGATCCCGCGGGATGAACCGGTGACAATGGCGACTTTGTTCTTGAGTTTCATTGACGCTCGACCTCGTTTGGCAGTTTCTTCCACCCGGTGAAGGATCCCAATTCTGACACAAGCCCCGTCACCCGCCAACGGCATTCGAGCAAACCGCGGGTCTCACGGGACGGAGACCTCCGAGCTTCCCGATTCCCTGAGGGCCAGATAGGTGGAGCTGAGGAAGATCAGGGTTCCCCCCACCCATACCCAGCGGTCGGGCACCTCTCCGAAGACCAGGAAACCCAGCAATGCGGCCCAGATCAGTTGCAGGAAGTCGAAGGGAAGCACCGACGAGGCCTCGGCCATCTTGAAGGCCTGGGCCAGGCAGATCTGTCCCGCGGATCCCAGCAGACCCACCAGCAGCATCCAGAAGAGCTGCTCGCCGCCGGGCCACTGCCACACCGGGACGGCTGCCAGCAGAGAAAACGGAGTGGTGACAATCACCATGTAGGTGGCGATGGTCAGGCTGGAATCGGTGCGGGACAGCGCCTTGATGAAAATCAGCGAGACCGCCCACATCATGGCTGAAACGAGGATGAGCGGCGGCCCCCAACCGATGGCCTGAATCCCGGACCGCAGGATGATGGCGGCGCCTGCCATTCCGATGGCGATCACCACCAGCCGGCGCAGCCGGAAAGGCTCCTTCAGCACCAGGATGGCCAGCAGGGAGGCGAACAGGGGCGACGTGAAGTTGAGGGCCGCGATGGAGGCCATCGGGGTGATGAAAACGGCCGAGTAGAAAGCCAGCATGGCCAGCAGGTTGAAGACCCCTCGCCCCAGGTGAAGCCGGAGCCGGCGGGTTTTCAGGAATCCGGGCCCGCTGCCGGACTGCCAGGCAAACAGCGCCGCCAGTCCGAAGAAGTTGCGGAAGAAAGCCAGTTGAAAGGGGTGCAGCCGGCCGGGGACCATCCGAACACAGATCACCATGCCGGTCACCAGCAGCGTGGCCAGCGCCATCAGCAGGGCTCCGGAAATCCTGTGGGTGGAAAAGCCCTTCCGCATTTCTTGCCGCTTGGCTGGATCCATCATCCGAACAGTCCCGAACAGGTTATGCCTCTCCACGGCCGCGCACCGGGTGGCGAATCGGCCCCGACGCGTCTAAAATGGTGTTTCCCCGGTGGTGGCCAGCGATGCCGGACAGTCCGGCCAAGTCGTGCCGGTGAAGATCCTCAGGAGGGAACGGGAGTCCCATGAAGTGGTCGTGGAAAATCGGCGAATACGCGGGCATCGGGGTCTACATCCATGCGACCTTTCTGCTGATTATCGGTTATTTCGCCATTGTCCACTGGAAGGCGGGAGGTCCCGGCGCGGCCCTGTCGGGGGTCCTCTTCATCCTGGCCCTGTTCGTCTGCATCGTGCTTCACGAGTTCGGTCACGCCCTGACCGCCCGCAGGTACGGGATCGCCACCCGGGACATCACGCTCCTGCCCATTGGGGGCGTGGCCCGCCTGGAACGGATGCCGGAGGACCCATGGCAGGAACTTTGGGTGGCGCTGGCCGGCCCGGCCGTCAACATCGTCATTGCGTTGACGCTGGCTAGCGTGTTGATGGTAACCAATCAGTGGGGCGCCCTGGAACGTGTCGCCTTCGATCAACTCACTTTCGGGTCGTTCCTGCCGATTCTGATGGCGGTCAACCTGATTCTGGCAGGGTTCAACATGTTGCCGGCCTTCCCCATGGACGGCGGCCGGGTGTTGCGGGCGCTGCTGGCCATGAGAATGGACTACCTGCGGGCCACCCAGATCGCCTCCGGCCTCGGCCAGGGAATGGCCTTTCTGTTCGGATTCATCGGACTCTATTCCTGGAATCCCTTCCTTTTGTTTGTGGCCCTGTTCGTCTGGATGGGCGCCCAGCAGGAAGCATCCCTGGTGGGGATGAGGTCGGCCCTGGGGGGGATTCCGGTCAGCCACTCCATGGTCACCAAGTTTCGCACGCTTTCTCCCTACGACTCCCTGGGCCAGGCGGTGGACGAGATTCTGGCCGGCTCTCAGCAGGATTTTCCGGTGGTTGAGGGCGACCGGGTGGTGGGAGTCCTGACGCGGTCCGACCTGCTGGTGGCCCTGGCCAAGCAGGGCTTGAGCACCCCGGTGTCCTCGGTGATGCGGCGGGATTTTCAGATGGTGGAGGCCACCGAAATGCTGGAGCTGGCATTTGTCCGGCTGCAGAAGTGCAAGTGCCGCACCATGCCCGTGATCCGAAACGGCCGCCTTTCGGGCCTGCTGACCATGGAGAACGTGGGTGAGTTTCTGAGCATTCATTCCGCCCTGAACCAGGCCAAGCGAGGATTCAAGCACAGCGTCTTCGAATCCTGATTCAGGGGCCTGCCCCGACCGGATTCGTCCCCATCCCTTCCCCCGCGCCCTGCAGGACGGCCTCGAAGAATTCGTTCAGGTGGAATCCGCCGCCCCGCACGGGCACGCCCAGTCGTTCCTGCAGGTCCGCCCGCACCCAATCGTCCAGAAACAGGCCTTCTTCCCCGGTCATGGATTCCGAGGGAATGATGACGAAGTCTCCGTGGACCCGCCCATTCAGACCGGTGAAAATGTCCGAGCCCGTCAGCAGACCCGCCACGGTGATCCCCCCGCCGAAGTAGCGGTTTTCCACCAGCTCGCACCGCAGGTCGGTTCCCAGAACGCCATTCATTCTTTCAACGCAGTCCTCCAGGATCGGATGGAAGATCCTGCCGGTCGCGACCGTGCCGCGAATCGCGGCCGCGGGCGGTTCCCACGGGTTTTCCATCTCCCGGTGGAACTCGTCCAGAAAGGTCCGCACCATGCCCACCCCGTTCTCGACCAGCGGGAAATCTCCGTAGTGGGAACGGGGTGGAATGGCCTGCGAGGCCATGATGAAGAACTCGTCTCCCAGAAAGCAGAACGGGGTTCCGTGGGACTCCCGAATGCGCTCCTGAATGGCGGAGACATGGGCAATGGTCTTGCGGGCGTAGTCGGCGTCGACCGGCGTCAGTCGCGGCAGCCCCTGGCGGTGATCCGTCAGTCCGACCGGGACGATCGACAGGGTCATCACCTGGGGATAAAGCTCCAGCAGATCCGCGATGCTTCTTTCCAGGTGGGCTCCGTCGTTGATCCCCGGCATCAGCACGATCTGGGTGTGCAGCCGGATGCCGCCCCGAATGAGGCGCCGCATGTTTCCCAGCAGGTCGTCGGGCTTGCGGTTCTGCAGCAGGTATTGGCGCAGCCGTGGTTCGGTGGCGTGAACGGAAACATAGAGGGGTGAGAGCCGCTGCTCGAAAATCCGCAGATAGTCCCTTTCGGAGAGGTTGGTGAGGGTCAGGTAGTGGCCGAACAGGAACGAGAGCCGGAAGTCCTCGTCCTTGATCCTCAAGGTGCGGCGAACCTGCTTGCCGCGCGGAAGCTGGTGCACGAAGCAGAAGATGCAGTTGTTCTTGCAGATCCGGGTCTGGATGGGCTCGAGCTCGAGGCCCAGGTCTTCGTCCTCTTCCTTTTCAATCTCGATATCCCACAGTTCTCCCGATTTCTTGGCCACCGAGAGAGTCAGCTCCCGATCGACCTGTGAGCTCAAGTAGCGGAAGTCCAGGGCATCTTCCACTTCACGCCGGTCGATGGACAACAGGCGGTCGCCGGGTTCGATGCCCACTTCCTGAGCGATGGAGCCGTCTTCCACCTTGTCGACGGCAACTCCCGTAATGGACCTGTTTTCGGGCATGGCGGAAGGGCGGAGCGGGTCCCGCGCGGGGCTCAGGCCGGAGCCGGTCCCTCGGAGACCATTCTCTTCCCCCTGTAAATATAGTGCAGTCCGGAGAAGACCGTAATGGCTCCCGTGACCGGGTAAAGCACCCAAAGCCACTGGGGAACGGTCTCCAGGTAGTTGAAGAGCAGCACCAGGGTCAGGGTGACGATCTGAATGAGCGTGGCGGCCTTGCCGTAAATGGAGGGAGGAAAGTTGCGATGACCGGTCATCAACAGAATGATGAGCGTGCTTACGATCAGAAACACATCCCGGCTGAGGACCAGGATGGTGAGCCATAGGGGTATCAGGTTGGGCAGTTCCATGCCCTTGATGGACAGGACGACGAAAGCGGTGGTCAGCAGCAGCTTGTCGGCGATGGGATCCAGCAGGGCTCCCAGGGAGGTCTTCTGCTGCAGCCACCGGGCCATCAGGCCGTCCAGGCCATCGGTGACCCCGGCCAGCAGGAAGACGAAGAAGGCCCAGCCGAGCTGGTTGTAGAGCAGAAGGTTGACGAACACCGGTATGAAGGCCATTCTCAGAATGGTGATCTGATTGGCGGGCGTGAGCAGTTGGGAGGTCATTGCAAGGGGACTGCCGAAAACCGGTTCCGCGGTAGAAAAGCAGAGATGTTATCGGGCCGTGCGAAAGGCTGTCAACGCAATTCCCGGCCCTTGAGCGGAGCCTCCGAATGACGACCCGGCGCCGTCGTCAGCGCCCGGCGGAACACACTCCGGTCGCCCCTGGCCGCCGGCGGCAAGGCACCTTGCCTTGCGGGCGCCTGAAGGCGGGAGAGCTTTGGAATGAGGTGTTTCGGGAGAAAAGGGATGGTGGGCGCTACAGGATTTGAACCTGTGACTTCCACCGTGTGAAGATGGCACTCTACCGCTGAGTTAAGCGCCCCGATCCGGGTTGAAATCCTCGCCGGGGATTTTGGCACGCCTCCTTCGCCCTTGACAAGCTCAAAATCCGAGGCTGCGGCGCTTGGCTGAAACAAACGAAAAAGAGAAATCCACGAAGGCCCACCAAGCGTGACGGCTCTGCTGCAATGGCACCGGCTGAGTTACGAAAACTCGGCGCACACCGGCTTGAGGGACAAAAGCGATGGGAGGCGGTCCCACCCGGGAGCGCGGGCGTCCCGCCCGCATGCTCTGCCGTAGCGTGTCGCTCAGTTTCCCTGCGATGGGGCACCCGGCCACCCTGCCGGCGGAACGGCTACCTGGGGCTGCACGGCGGTGGCGTCGAGGGACGGCTGAGAACGAACAGGGCCACGCCGAGGCTGACAAGGATCAGCAGCGCCTGGAGGTAGGGCGACCGGACCACGAACCACACGCTGTAGCCGACCAGGCCGAACATCAGCACCACCGAGGCCGCCTTGGCCCCGGGGCGGATCACCTGTCCGTTTTCCCAGTTGCGCAGTATGGGCCCGAAACGCCGGTGGGCTCGCAACCATCGGTGAATCCGAGGCGAGCTTCTGGAGAAAAAGTAGGCCGCCAGCAACACCAGCGGGGTGGTGGGAACCAGGGG
>JAPOZE010000484.1 GCA_026706225.1 Acidobacteriota bacterium | reverse complement strand
AAGGTACAACGGTTTTCAAGACCGCCGCAATCGACCACTCTGCCACGCCTCCGCGATCGCACACCATTTTAGCCCGCATTGCTCGGCGGGTCGCCGGAAATATCCGGAAAGAGCTTGGCCTTCAGGATCTTACCGGCTCTGATTGGGGGGGGAACTAAGGGGAGTTGCGGCGGATGGGCAGGGCTCCCGGCCATCCGAACTACCGGCTGTCCAGCAGCTTCTCGGCGAGCACGTTCCTGATTTGGGCTTCGTTGCGGATGACTTCCAAGTAGGCTGTCTTCAGCAGGGTTTCCTTGCGGTTGAAGATGGTCTGGCGGACATCCGCCTGGACCTGCGGTTCGCTCAGCTCGTGCTGCCCGCCGCGTTCCTTGGCCAGGAGCTTGACCAGGTGGTAGCCATAACCGATGCGGATGGGCCGGGGGAAGACCTGCTCCACCCGGAGGTTCTGGACCGTTTTCTTGAGCTCGGGTCTGACGGTCTCCATCTGCTCCTCGGTGACGAATCCCAGGTCTCCGCCCCGAGGGGCGGACTCGGCGTCTTCGGAGTATTCCACCGCCAGGCGGGCAAAATCCTCTCCGTTCAGCAGCCGCCGCATCAGAAGCTGGGCCTTCTTTTGGGCCTCAGCGGGTGAGGTGGCGTCGTCCCCGCGGGAATTGTTGATCCCGGACTCCTTGGCGTCCGTAATCAGAATATGGGCCAGACGCCAACCCTTGGGCAGGTTGTAGTTGGACTTGTTTTCTTCGAAGTGCTGCTCGATCTCGGCTTCGGTCACCGAGATCTTGGAGGTGATCTCCTTGTTGTAGAGCTTCTCGATGGTGGCTCCCTTGCGCAGGGTCTGCTTGAACTCCTCCTCGGTGACCCCCTGCTCCTTGAGGAATTCCTGAAACTTCTCCTCGGTGTAGTTCTTCTTGAAGTCGGTGAACCGGGTGCTGACCTCGGCGTCGCTGGCGGTCAGATTGTCGGCGGCGGCCCGCTGCATGAGGATCTCATCGTTGATGAGTTGGCTCAGGATGTTGAGCTTGAAGGTGGAAGCCTCCTCGGGAGACGGCGCCCGGGGGCTCTGCCGGAGTTGAGCGTCGAAGCGCTTGTCGACCTCCGAGATCTTGATTTCGGCTTCATTGACGATGGCCGCGGTGTCGGAACTCACCTGGGGTCCCGAGCTGCAGCCTGCTCCCATCAGCCATAGCGCCGTCAAAGCCACTGCGCAGTTTCGATTGCAGGCTATCATCATGGGATTTCGGATTACCCGGATTGAAAGGGCATCTCCCGGGCAGCCGTCACCTAGCCTAGCACCCACTCCAGCCAGTGACAACACTGTTCTTTCCCGCTGTGCTCGGCCATAATGGGTGGCTGATCCGGCAGGAAGGATCGGGCTTTGCATCTCCTTTCGATCATTCCCGGCGCCATCGGCGACTTCGTCTTGACGCTGCCCGCGGTGGCCTGGCTGCAGTCCCACCTCCGCCCCGACCGGATGGAGCTGTGGGTGGCTCGCGGCAATCTGCCGCTGGCCCGATCGCCGGGCTGCGCCGACACCGCCGAGGCCCTGCCGGACACCGGCATCGAGAGCTATCCGCCCGGGCGGGAGTGCCTGAGGCGCATGCGGTCCTTCGACAGAATCGTCTCCTGGTGGGGGAGCGGCAACCCGGAATTCGTGGACCGCATCCGGGCCATCCACCCGCGGATCGACTTTCTTGGGGCGCTGCCCCGCCAGTCCGGCCTCCACATGATCGAGTTCAGGCGGGCTCAACTGGACCGGATCTTCGGCTCCACCCCGGGGTTCCCGGCCGCTCCCCGCATCCGGTGGACCCGGGATGAGGATCGATTTGCCGAGCGTTTCTGGGCCGCCCGCCCCGGAAATCCCGGAGTCGCGCTCCATCCGGGTGCCAGCGGCCCGCGCAAACGATGGCCGGCCCGCAACTTCGCCGAGGTGGCGCGAAGCCTGTCCCGCGATCCGAACTGCCGCCGGCTACTGCTGGAAGGACCGCTGGACGGCGAGGCGGTGAAGGCAGTTCGAGCCGGCCTGGCCGGGGACGCGGTCCGCTGGGAGACGGTAAGGATCGAGAACCTGAGCCGACTGGCCGCCGTCCTGAGCCGTTGCCGGCTCTACATCGGCAACGACAGCGGGATCACCCACCTGGCGGCCGCCCTGGGGGTCCGCACCATCGCCCTGTTTCTGGATACCGACCCCCGGGTCTGGGCTCCCCGGGGCCCTCGGGTTGAGCTTCTGCGCCGGCCCGGCCTCGAGCAGGTGCTGTCGATCATCCGGCATTGAGCCCCCGAGGCCCGCCGTGTCCCAACCTCCCGCATCCGGCCGCCTCCCTCCCCTGGCGGTGATTGCCGACGATCTGACCGGCTCCTGCGACACCGCCGCCCAGTTCTGCCGCTACGGCATGCGGGCGGCCATGACCGGCGCCTCCGCCCCGGACCCTGGCCCGGACCTCGATCTGCTGGTGGTCAATACGGCCTCGCGAGGGCTGCCCGTCGAACGGTCCCGGCAAGTGGCCGCCCGCTCGGCCAGGTCGTTGCTGGCCTCCGGCTGCCGCCCGGTCTACAAGAAGATCGACTCCACCCTCAAGGGTCCCTGGTGCCAGGAGCTGGCCGCGGTCATGGCGGTGGTCCGGCCCGATCTGGCCATTGTGGCTCCCGCCTTCCCGGCCTGGGGAAGGACCAGCCGGGGAGGAAGGTTGCTGCTGGACGGCCGCCCTCCGCCGCCCCGCCCGGCCCGGGGCGCCGGTCCTGCAGGGATCGACAGCGGGAACCTTCTGGGCCGGCTGCGGGCCGAGTTCGGCTCCCAGGTCGAACTGCTGCGCCCAGACCTGTTGCGCCGGCCGGCGGCGGTGGTCGAGAAACAGATCCAGGCGGACCGCCGCAAGGGCCATCGGGTGCTGCTGTTCGACATCCAGTCCGACAGCGACCTGGAGCGGCTGGCCCTGGCCGGACGTCGCCTGGACGAAGCCGTCCTGTGGGTGGGATCGGCCGGACTGGCCCGGTTTCTTCCCCTGAGCTGGGGGCGCGCTCCTACCCGCACGGCCCCGTCCGCCCCGCAAGCCCGGGGACCCGTGCTGTTGATTTGCGGCAGCCTCAACCCGGTCAACAAGGCCCAACTGGAACAGCTCGGCCGGCGTGGCCTGGCTACCGTCATCACCCTCCGGGACGAGGACGCCGATTCCCCGCTCCAGGCCGAAAGCACGCTGAAGCCGGCTCTGGAGGCCCTGGCGCGCAAGCAATCGGCGGCCTTGTGCCTGCGCCTGGAGCAGCGCATTCGCTCCCGCGGCCACCTGCAGCGGCTGCAGCAGGCGCTGCAATCGGCCGTCGGCCGGCTGCTCGACACCGGGGCGCCGGGGGCCACCATCCTGGTGGGAGGAGATACGGCTCTGAAGGTCTACGAGCAGTGCGGGGCCCGGGGCATCCGCGTGCTGGGGGACGTGGAACCCGGCATCCCCTGGGGCCGATGGATCGGAGGCCGGCTGGATGGAATTCCGCTGGTGACCAAGGCCGGAGGCTTCGGAAATCCGGACACGCTCTGCGACATCGCCCGCTTCCTGACCGGGCGGCCCGCCGCGGAGGATGTGCTATGATCCTCGGCTCCGCCAGACTACGCCCCGGCAACGGCGGCGGTTCCCCATGCCCATGAACCGGAAGCCCCGCATCGGCATCACCCTGGGCGACGTGGCCGGCATCGGCCCCGAGGTGGCCCTCAAGGCACTGCTGGACCCGGCGGTGGAGCGGCAGTGCGTCCCCGTCATCATCGGCGAGGAGACCACCGTGGCCCACTACGCCACACGGCTGCTGCCCCGGCGACAGCTCCACCGAGTGGAGCAAGCGGAGTCGGCCAACCACGATTCCACGCGCATCCACCTCCTGGACCTCCAGAACATCCGCTTTTCCGAGGTGGAGCTGGGCCGCGTGAGCAAGGAGTGCGGCAGGGCCGGCCTGGAATTCATTCGCGCGGGGGTGAGTGGCTGCCTGGACAGGAGGCTGGATGCCCTGGTGACCGGCCCCATCCACAAGGAGGCCGCCCAGTTGGCGGGTATCGGCGTTCCCGGGCACACCGAATATCTGGCAGCGCTGTGCCGGGTGGCCGAAGTTCGCATGCTGCTGGTGGTGGACCACCTGCGGGCCATCCACGTCACCACCCACCTGGCCCTGCGCCAGGCCCTGGAGAGGATCCGGAAGCCGCGCATCCTGGAGACCATCCGGTTCGGCCGGCTGGCCCTGAAACAACTGGGCCTCGGGCGCAGCCGCATCGCCGTGGCCGGACTCAATCCCCACGCCGGAGAGGGTGGGCTTTTCGGCAGCGAAGAAGCCGACCAGGTCCTGCCCGCCATCGAGGCGGCCCGGGAGGAAGGGATCGACGCCGAGGGCCCGGTTTCCCCCGACACCGTCTTCCATCGCATGAATCGAGGCGAGTTCGACCTGGTGGTGGCCCTCTATCACGACCAGGGTCACATCCCCCTGAAGCTGATGGGTTTCGACAGCGGCGTCAATATCACCATCGGCCTGCCCATCATCCGCACCTCGGTGGACCACGGCACCGCCTTCGACATCGCCGGTCAGCTCAAGGCCAACCCGGCCAGCATGGTCAAGGCCATCCACCTGGCCTGCACCATGGCGGGACACTCTCAGCCCTTCTTGCCCATGCAGCCGTCGATGGACCAGTCGCCACCGCCCCGGGCCGCCAGGTAGAGAAAGACGAAGCAGTAGAGGGCGGCAAGCTCACCCTGGTTGAGAATCGGCCAGAAGGCCTTGGTGCCGTGGGCCATCCAATAGGCGGCGGCCATCAGGCCGGACAGCACGAAGGCCACCGGACGGGTGTAGAAGCCCACCAGAATCGCCAGCCCTCCGAAGAATTCCAGCACCCCGGCCACCCCCGCAAGCGAAGCCAGGGGCACGGCCTCCCGCCCCAGGGCTCCGAAGAGCTTCTGGGCCCCGTGCGGCATCATCAGGAATCCGGTCATGATGCGCAGGGCATTGAGCGTGATCTCGTCCCAACTCTTGCCGGCAAATGTTTGAGCCATGGTTATCCCTCCTCAGGATTGACGAACTGAAACTTGTATACGTCGCTCGGGTATCACTCCCCCGTGGAGGGGGAGTCGGTGACAAGGGCCCCGCCCGCAGTCGAACCGGTGGGGGGCGGAATCGGCGAGATCGCCAGATAGGAGAGTCCGCCCGCAGTCGAGCCGGAGGGGAGGCCAACTCCAGCCTACCCGACCGGAACTGCCTTCCCCTTCGGCCTCAGCCCTTCCTCTTCAGCACTTCCCGGTTCACCAGGTAGGTCGGCACCTCGCCCCGGAGCACCTGGACCACCTGGCGGGCGGCCTTCTCGCGAACCTCCACGTAGGCCTCCTCGGTGTAGGAGGCGTAGTGAGGGGTGAGCACCACGTTGTCCAGGCCCAGGATCGGGTCCTCCGGGTCGGGCGGCTCCTGTTCCAGGACATCCAGTCCCGCTCCGGCGATCCATCCCTCCTGCAGGGCCCGGGTCAGGGCCTTCTGATCCACCACCGGCCCGCGGGAGGTGTTGACCAGGTAGGCGGTGGGCTTCATCAGGCGCAACTGGGACTCACCGACGATATGACGGGTCTCCGGGGTCAGGGGAGCGTGGATGGACAGCACGTCCGAACGGGTCAGCAACTCCTCCAGTCCCACCAGCTCCACCGGCTGGCCGGCCAGACTTTCGGGCTGCACGTAGGGGTCGTGAGCCAGGACTCGGAAGCCGAAGGGCGCGGCCTTGCGGGCCACCGCCCGGGCTATGCTGCCGAAGGCCAGCAGCCCCAGGGTCTGGCCGCGGGCCTTGTAGACGGGCACCGCCAGGTTGCGGTTGTAGACTCCCCGGGAAACCAGGGAGTGCATCCGGACCACCTTGCGGGTCACCGCCAGGATCAGGCTCATGGCCGTATCCGACACCTCGTCATAGCAGAAGTCGGGCACGTTGGTGACGAAGATCCCGTGGTCGGTGGCTGCCTTCAGATCCACCGTGTCCACTCCGATGCCGTAGCGGGCGATCACTCTGACCCGGCTCCAGGAGGCCATGACCCGCCGGGTGATCTGGCTGAGGGAGACCAGCAGGGCGTGGGCGTCCCGCGTGGCCCGGATGAGGTCCTCTTCGCCGTGGCAGTCGGCCGTAAAGAGCTCGGCGCCGGCTTCCGCCAGAATCTCCCTCTCCACGGTTGGGACCGTTCGCACCGAATCCACCGCCACCACCTTGAACATGTTCTCTCCTTCCTGTCCCCGCCGAGCCGGCCTCCGGCGGCATCGCTCCGACGGCTCAGAGCAGGTCTTTCAGATTGCCCCGGGCGTCGAAATCCAGGTTCCCCGGGCGCCCCAGAACCTGCAGGTCCCGGTTGCCCTCCACTTCCTCCAGCAGGGCTTCGGAAGCCACGAAGCGGTCCAGCTTCAGCGTGTTGCGGATCCAGACCATGCGGCAGTCCTCTCCGCTGGGGGCGCCGCTGGTGGAGATGGCCGTCTCCAGCGCCTCCCGGTCGGAGTCCACGGTCACCGGAATGCGGACGCTCTCCAGGTTGGTGCTGGTGAGGGCGTTCACGTAGGTGGGCCGGGTGTCGATCTTGTCCACCAGGCGGCGGGTCACCACATCGGCCATCCCCACCCCGATGGCGTTGCCGGAGGATTCCGGGGTCAGGTCTCTGACCACGATGCGCGAGAAGCGGGGAGCGCCGGCGAAGGGCTTGCCGGAACCGGCCCGCCTGCCGATGACGTTGGTATCCATGCCGGTCCCGCTGACGTTCTTTCCCATCTCGTCCACCAGCAGCAGGTCCCCCCGGTCGAAGGGGACGCGGGCCAGCCAGGACTTGGCCACTTTCAGCAGCCGCTTCTCGACCTCGAACAGCTCGCCCGAGGTCATGGCCTCGATGACCCCGGTCTGATCGTAGCCGTTCTCCACGATCCCCAACCCCAGCAGAATGCTGCAGCGCCGCCTCACCACCCCGGCCACCCCGGTCAGCACCCGATAGTAGCCGTAGCGCTTGTTGGCCCGATGATAGCGGATGGCCCCCTGGTGCTTCCCCAGGCCGATGGCCAGCATCTTGGTCAAGCCGCTTTCGATCTCGGCGTCGAAGTCGGTGTGGGGCTTGATGCGGTTGACCACG
>JAPOZE010000239.1 GCA_026706225.1 Acidobacteriota bacterium | reverse complement strand
AAGGGAGGTTGCCCACCACCCTGAAGCCCCTGGCGGAACGCCGGCTGCGAAGCTCGCCCAGATCCAGGGTCAAGATGTCGCGATTGAGGAATTCGATCCCGGGACCGCTGAATCGCTGCCGCAATTGCGAGCAGAGAAGGGCATCCACCTCGACCCCGACGTAGCGGCAACCTTGGCCAACCAGGCTCCCGGTCAAGGCGCCGGTGCCGCACCCGATCTCCAGGACGGTATCGCCCTCTTCCACACCCAGGCCGGCCACGATCTTCCTGGCCAGGGAGGGGTGTTTCAGGAAGTGCTGTCCCAACCTCTTGTTGGCCCGCACGGGTTGCTGTTGCATCGATGGCGGAGAATTTGTACTCTGAACTGTTTGTGCTGTCCGGCTCCTGCCTGTCCGGCCCGCCGGTCCGGCAACCGGGCCAGCAGCTTACGGCCGTTTGGCCTGGGTGAGCTTAACCCGGTGGAGTCGGATGGATCAAGAAAGGACGGCATGCGCATTCAGTTCGTCGCTTCCGAGGTGGCGCCGTGGGCCAAGACCGGCGGGTTGGGAGATGTCCTGGGCGCCCTGCCCAAGACCCTCCGCCAGCTCGGTCAGGAGGTCTCGGTGGTTCTGCCCCGCTATCGCGGGATCCAAGCCGGGCGCCGTCGCATCGCCAGCCTCACGGTTTCGCTGGGAGACCGGCTGAGGTTCTGTCCCGTCTATGAAGTCACCCGCCGCCAGGTCAGGTTTGTCTTCATCGACTATCCCCCTTTCTATGATGGAGACGGATTGTACCAGGCGGGCCAACGGGAACACCCGGACAACGCCGAACGCTTTGCTCTGCTCTCCCTGGCTGCTCTGGAGCTTGCCAAGCGCTCGACCTCCGCGCCCGACGTGATTCATTGCCACGACTGGCATACCTCCCTCATCCCGGCCTACCTGAAAACGATGTATGCTTCGGATCCCTTTTTCCGTCGCACCCGGACGCTTCTGACCATCCACAACCTGGCCTATCAGGGGAAGTTCCCCAGGTCGGCGCTGAAGAAAATCTCCCTCTCCACCCAGCGGTTGAACTCCGGACAACTCGAACTGTCGGGAAAGCTCAACTTCCTGAAAGCGGGGCTGGTCTTCGCCGACGGGATCAACACGGTCAGCAGGAAGTACAGCCGGGAGATTCTCACCCCGGAATACGGGTCGGGGCTGGAGGGTGTGCTGAGGACAAGAGCCGGGGAGCTGACCGGAATCCTCAACGGCGCCGACTACGATCAATGGGATCCCGAAACCGATCCCAATCTGGCCGCCAACTATTCGGCTCAATCCCCGGAGGGGAAACAGGCCTGCAAACGGGATCTGCTGGAGACTTACGGTCTGCCCCGGGAGGTTCGCCGTCCCCTGGTCGGCATTGTCTCCCGCCTGACCGGTCAGAAGGGATTCGACCTTCTCCCCAGTGCCGCCCCGAAATTCATCGCTGAAGGCTTTTCCCTGGTGGTCCTGGGAACGGGCGACGAGAGATACGCCCGCTTCTTTCGCAGTCTCCAGCAAAAATTCCCCAACTATGTCTCCGTCAAAATTATGTATCATGACGGCTTGGCCCACAAGGTCGAGGCGGGGGCCGATCTCTTTCTCATGCCTTCCCGCTACGAGCCCTGCGGGCTCAACCAGATCTACTCGCTGAAGTACGGCACCGTTCCGGTGGTGAGAGCCACCGGTGGTCTGGACGACACCATCGAGGACTACCGGGAAGACGGCAGCGGCAACGGATTCAAGTTCAGCAACTACGATTCGGAAGCGTTGCTGCAGGCGATGCGTCGGGCCTTGCGCGTCTATCGTTCGCCGCAACGTTGGAGGCACCTGGTAGGCAACTGCATGGGACTGGATTTTTCCTGGGAGGTTGCCTCCCGCAGCTACCTGGAACTCTATCGCTCCCTGATCGCCGAAACGGACTCGGGGGCGGAATGACGCCGAGGGTGGACTGGCTGGAGCGGTCTGGTGGTTCCTGACCGCCGGCTCACCCACTGAATGGAGCTGAACAAATCCTGAAGCGGCTGTTGGAGAGTTTGCCGGGAGCCGCTATCCAAACGGACAGAGGCAATGGCCAACATCGTCATCATCGGCGCACAATGGGGGGACGAAGGCAAGGGGAAGATTGTCGACCTGCTGACCGAGAAATTCGACATCGTGGCCCGCTACCAGGGGGGACACAACGCCGGTCACACGGTGACCGTCGACGGCAAGCAGTTCATCCTGCACCTGATTCCCTCGGGCATTCTCCACGGAGGCCGCTTGTGCGTCATCGGCCCGGGAGTCGTCCTCGACCCCAAGGCCTTTTTTGAAGAGCTCGACATGCTGGAGGAAGCCGGGATACGGGTCCGGGGAAACCTCTTCATCAGCAACCGCGCCCACCTGATCCTGCCCTATCACCGCGCCGTTGAGAAGGCTGCCGAGGAGGCACGAGGCGCCAAGAAGATCGGGACCACCTCCCGGGGGATCGGACCCGCCTACGAGGACAAGACAGGCCGGCGCGGCCTGCGGGTGGTCGATCTCTTCGATGCGGAGAGTCTGAGGGAAACGATCTTCGAGCTGACCCGGGAAAAGAACTGCCTGATCCAATCCCTGTACGGAGGCCCACCCCTGGATGCCCAACAGATCTACAGCGAGTACCTGCAGTATGGACAACGGCTGAAGGAATTCGTGGTGGATACCGCCTTTTTCCTGAACGATCAGATCCGACGAGGCAAGCGCGTGCTGTTCGAAGGCGCCCAGGGAACCCGGCTCGACGTCGACCACGGGACCTACCCTTACGTCACCTCCTCCAATGCCACAGCCGGGGCGGCCTGCGTGGGATCCGGAGTAGCCCCCTCCTGGATCACCGGGGTCATCGGCATTGCCAAGGCCTACACCACCCGAGTCGGCGGGGGGCCCTTCCCCACCGAAGCCAACGGCACCATCGGAGACGAAATCCGACGACGGGGAGCCGAATACGGAGCCTCTACGGGCAGGCCCCGCCGCTGCGGATGGTTCGATGGCGTAGCCACCTCCTATTCGGCCGTCCTCAACAACCTGCAGGCCATCGTCATCACCAAGCTGGATGTCCTGGACAAATTCGAACAGATCCTGGTCTGTACGGGATATGAGTACCGCGGCTGCCGGCTCAAGGAATTTCCGCCGGAGATCAAGGTGCTGGAAGCCGTCAAACCGATCTACAAGTCGGTTCCCGGCTGGCAGAGTACGACGGCGGGCATGCGGGACTACGACGCGCTGCCGGTGAAGGCCAAGGACTACCTGAAGATGCTGTCGGATATCACCCGGACGGAATGTTCCTTCATCTCGACAGGGCCCGATCGGGAACACACCATTGTGCTCCCCGACTCCTGGACCGCCAAGACCCTCTATCAATAGGAAATCAGCGGCCGAGCAGCCGCACGCGAAGTCCGGCCCGAGCATAAATGCCGGGATGCGGGAATCCTGTGAACTCCTGGAAACTGCTGTCGAAGACGTTGTCCACCCGCCCGAAGGCCTCCAATCCATGGGGGAGCTGATAGCCGAAAACCAGGTTGGAGGTCGAATACCCGCCCACGGTCTCCATTTCCGGGACCGGAAGCTGGAAATCGAAGCGCTCACCCACCCAGAGAATCTCCCATCGCAAGCGGGCCCGTGGATGGAATTCCCAGTCCACATAGGAGCCTCCCCTCCAGCGAGGGCGGTCCCTGAGAGGCTCGGTGGTCCCTTGCAGCTCCCAATCCAGGAACTGCAGGTGGCCCCCCAACCGCCCCTTCCCGTTCAGTGGCAGGGCGGCTCCGAATTCGATTCCCCTGGTGGTGGCCCGGCTTCTATTGACGAGCTGAAACAACTGCGGACTGAAGTCGACCAGGTCTCTGAAGGAGTTGTGGAAGACGGCTCCGGACAGATGCAGCCGGGACTCCTCCAGGGTGTGCTCGAAGCCGAGGTCAAAACCGCGACTCCTCTCCGGCTGAAGCTCGGGATTGCCGATATTGGGCTCCCCGAGGGCGTAGAAGGAGGGCAGCTTGAACCCGTCTCCCCAACTGGTCTTCAAGCGGGTCCGCTCCCCCAGGGAAACCACCGCGCCGGCTCTGGGGGAGAACACGGCATCGAAGCCTTCGGCGCTGTCCACCCGGCCACCGAAGCTCAGGGTGAGCCGACCGGCCCGATAGAGGATTTCTCCGTTGCCGGCCAGGGTTTGGCGTTCCAGGTCGAAGACGCTGGGGATGAAACCGGCAATCAGCGTGTCGTTGGATCCGTCTTCGTTTCTGAATCGGACGCCCAGGTTCAGCGAAACTTCGGGCGTCAGGTCCAGTTGACTGGTGAGACCCGCCCTCAAGCGGTGGAAACCGGTTTGGCTGCTCAGTGGGGGGAGGGAACGAGGGGAGGGAGGCAATCCGTCCAGGACCGCTGGAGCCGTATCGTCCTGTTGGCGGGAAAAAAGGTCGAAGTCGAAGCCGTAGAGCCAGTCAGGAGAGACCTGCTGCTGGTACCCCATTCTCAGGGTCAGTTGCTCGACATCGGCAACCTTGGGGTCGCGCAGAATGGAGAATCCGGGGCCGCCGCCGTTTTCCGGGAACCCGCGGGTGCGGCTGTCCTGGTAGCGGGTGGCGAACTGAAAAGCCTTGCCCTCTCCCATGGAGACGGCGGACTTGAATGAGACCGTTCCCACCGAGTAGTCGTCGTTTTCGACCTGCTCGTCAATGTCGAAGTAGGATCCCGCCAGGGACCAGTCGATTTCTCCCAACTTGCCTCCGGACTGAAATCCGGCTCGGCCGGAGCCGAAGTTGCCCAGCGCCCCCTCTACGGAGAAATGGGGCTCATCCCCTCCGCCTCGGGTGATGATGTTGATGACTCCGCCGATCCCCTCCGACCCGTACAGGGAGGAGATGGGTCCGCGAACGATCTCGACCTGCTCGACGTTGTCCGTGCTCAAGGTCGAGAAGTCAACCGCGCCCCCAAGGAGGTTGGTGATGTCGTTCACCGGAACCCCGTCGATCATGACCAGGGTGAAGTTGGACTCGCCTCCCCGCAGGGATACGGTTGTCAACCCGCCCCGCCCCCCGGTCTGAGACAAATAGAGGAACGGGACCTGGCGCAGCAGGTCGGCCATGCTTTCGGCCCGGCTGTTCTCCACGAACTCCCGGGTGAGAATGGTCACCGAAGCCGAACTCGCCGAGAGCGGAATGGCCTCGGCCGAAACGGTTACCACAATAGGATCGGGCTGAATGGAGGGAGATTGGGCCGGGGGCGGAATCTGGCAGAGCCCCTCGCCGGCAAGGAGCAGAAGCACCGCCGAAGTTGTCGCCAGGCTCGACCTGAAGCCGCGCCGTGCCAGAAATGGAAGCAGCCCCTGCAGAACGAGGGCGGTAGTGGCATGAACGCGACAACTCATGATTTCACCGATTATCCGAGGTTACGCCGCCCCTGGTTCGCCGACCGCTTCCGCGAGAACTCCTGCAGAATGGAGAGGGCATCCACCGGAGGCAGCTCGGGAGTTCCCATGGCATCCTGAACGTAGGCCACCCGACGCATTCCATTGAGAACGCAGGAGACCCCTTTGAGATTCAAGAGGAGGCTCATGGCGATTCGGCTCAGCGAAGCCTGCGGCCTCGAATATCCGCACTCCTCCAGCAGGCTGCGAATCCGGTCGGATTCCTCTTGCTGCCGCGACAGCGAATAGCGCTCCAGATCTTCCAGAACGGTTCGGATGGTCCGAAAGTATCGTTCCTGCCATTCTTCCCAATAGGAATCGCCCTGGCAAACTTTTCGGCATTCCTGGACCCACTGTTGAAGGGGTGGGGCCACATACCTTTCCACTACCCAGTCCCAATCGGCGGCGGCACGCACCTGGGGAGCAATCCGGAGCAGCATCCCCGACAAGCCGTAGTCGGGGCCGCCGAGCAAGGGGACATTCAGACGATCTGTCAATGAGCGCTCCAACCGGCGCAGCGGCTCCACCAGCACTTCCAGGTCCTCGGGGCCGGCGGTTTCCTGCCCATGACCGGAGAAATCGGCCAGCCGAAACATCCGATTTTCGGAGAAGGCGTTGAGGGGACGATTGATGAGCACCCCCAGCCCTTCCCGCCGGCAGAATTCAAGGGCGCTCAGTCCGTCGTTGTTGCGCTCCAGGGCGTCGCCGCTCTCGTAGAGGTTGAGCGGCAACTGGACCACCCGGAAGGGATGGCCGGAGGAAATCCCTTCCGCCTGGCGGAGGCACCGCTGGACGCTGGTCATGGTTGGATCCGAAGGGGACAGGCCGTAGTTGTTGGAGCTGATGCCGTACCAGCCGATGCGACCCTCCTTTGCCTGATCCTCCAGGAACCCGAAGGCCTGTCCGATGCGACGGTAAAACTCCTGGTGGTCCTGAGCGGTCGGGGTGTGGTGGTGGGCCTGGTGGTTGAGAAAGTATTCCGGATTGTGCAGCAGAAACACATCCACCCGATCCCGCTTCAGACGCCGGCAGGAGGCCCTGAGCTGTGTTTCCAGGAACCGGGGGTGAATGCAGTGCCAGATCCCCTCGCCGTACTCCACCACCTCCGGGAAGGATTGCTGTTGGGCCAGGGTCATGTTCTGCCCCTGAATGTACCCGGCCTTGGTGACAACCATCGCCCCGGAAGCGCAGTCGCCGGAAAGGACCTCGCCCACCAGCGATTCCGACCGGCCGTCGGTGTAGTTGGCGCTGGTGTCGATCAGGTTCCCTCCCCGTTCCAGGTACTCCCGAAGCAAGGCTTCGTGTTCACCGACGCCCTCGGCGATGCGATAGCAGCCGAATCCCAGGGGATGGCACCGGGTTCCGGTATCGCCCAGAGATCGAAAGTTGTCCGGAACAGGATGGCTCAAAGACGGAAACCTCGTTGGAGCAGACGGATAGCGTTCAGAGGTGGATCGCCCGGCCGAAGGCGGCGCCGCCGGCTTCATGAACGGCTTCACCCAGAGTGGGATGGGCTTGAATGGTAGCCTCGATGTCTTCGAAGGTGGCTCCCAGCGTCATGGCCAATCCAAGCTCGCCGATCAACTCGGTGGCCTCGGAACCGATCAGGTGAGCCCCCAACAATTCCCCGTCGGCTTCGCCAAAAATCAGCTTCACGAATCCCTCGCTCTCTCCCACCGCCAGGGCCTTGCCGTTGGCTCTGAAGGGGAAAC
>JAPOZE010000586.1 GCA_026706225.1 Acidobacteriota bacterium | reverse complement strand
ACCTGCTGGCTGAGACCTTCGGGGGCGTGGAGTTTCGCAGGGACATCGGCGGCAAGATCGCCAGCGGAGAAATTTCCCTTCGCGACGGGATCGCGGCCGAAGTGGCCACCATCCGGGGCGACCTGGATCAGGTCCTGGCTTTTCTCAGGCAGCGGGTCAAAATCGACGAATCCTTTCCACCCTTTGCCCAATGGTGCCGGCGCCGTGAAATCCCCCTGACCGTTTTGAGCGCCGGCATCAGGGACGTCATCGAGCGACTGCTGGCGCCCTACGGGCTCGATCACGTGAAGCTGCTGGCCAATCCCCTGGAGATTATCGACTACCGCTGGACCTTGCGTTTCCTGGACGATACCCCCTGGGGCCACGACAAGGGCGCGGCCCTGGTCCGGGCCCGGTCGGCAGGCTATGCCACCGCATTCCTGGGAGACGGGTTGTCCGACCTGCGCGCCGCCAACCAGGCTGACCTGGTCTTTGCCCGGAGCAGGCTGGCCAATCTCTGCCGGCAGAAACAGTTGCCGTTCTTTCCCCTGGAGGATTTCTCCACGGTAGGGGCCACCATCACCCGCCACCTGATCCAAGGCAACGGGATCGAGTCTCCGAGGCATTGAATCCATGCCTCCCGGGTAACCCAAGGGGGTCCTGGTGATTACGGAATCGGAGGTTCCGGAAGCCTTGAGAATACCGTCCAAGCCCCCCTCTCATAGGAACACCTCATTCATCCATGCCGTCGCCAGGCGGATCCTCTCGGTGGCGAGCCTCTGCTGGT
Organism: Acidobacteriota bacterium; assembly: GCA_026706225.1. The sequence continues at coordinate 6,413 of JAPOZE010000586.1, read as the reverse complement.
TCTCCATCCTGCTGATTGGGTCGGGCCTGGCGCAGTCATCCGGGTCCGACCTCTCCTGGATCCCTCCCGGGGTCGACCGCGAATTCCCCTCCCTGTTCGAGCTCTATCGCCACCTGCACGCCAATCCCGAGATCGCCTTTCAAGAGGCGCGGACCGCTCAGCGCATGGCTCAGGAGCTGGAGGCCTCGGGCTTCCAGGTGAGCCGGAGCATCGGAGGGCACGGCGTCGTCGGTCTTCTCAGGAACGGGGAGGGACCGACCCTCATGCTCAGAACCGATCTCGACGGACTCCCCATCACCGAGGAGACCGGCCTGGAATATGCCAGCAAAGTCCGCATTCAGGATCCGGACGGGCAATCCATCGGCCTGATGCACGCCTGCGGCCACGACGTCCACATGACCTGCTTCGTGGGCGCCGCGCGAATCCTGAGCCGGGAGAAGAGTCGCTGGAAGGGCACCCTGCTGATGGTGGCTCAGCCCGCCGAAGAACGGGGAGCCGGCGCCAGGGCCATGCTGGCCGATGGATTGTTCGAGAGGTTTCCGGTCCCCGACTACGCCATCGCGCTCCACAACGACGCCGGCATGCAGGCGGGCCGGGTGGGCGTCTGCAGCGGCTTTGCCCTTGCCGGGGTCGATTCCGTCGACCTGGTGGTTCGGGGGGTATCGGGACACGGCGGCTATCCCTCCACCACCAAGGACCCCGTGGTCATGGCCGCCCAGACGGTGCTGTCGCTCCAGACCATCGTCAGCCGGGAAATTCCGGCCATCGATCCGGCGGTGGTCACGGTGGGGTCCATCCACGGGGGCAGCAAGCACAGCATCATTCCCGACGAGGTCCGGCTCCAGCTCACCGTGCGCTACTACACCGATGAAACCCGCGACAGAATCCGCGACGGCATCGGGCGGATCTCGGAGGGAATCGCCCGCGCCGCCGGGATGCCCCCGGACCGTCTCCCGCTGATGTCGATTCTGGACAGCACGCCACCGACCTACAACGATCCGGCGCTGGCGCGGCGGGCCAGCCAAGCCATGGCCCGGGTGCTGGGCGAGGACAATGTGCTGGATCTGAAACCGGTGATGGGAGGAGAGGATTTCGGCCTCTACGGAAGGACCCCGCAGAAGGTGCCGATCTGCATGTTCTGGCTGGGCGCCGTCGCCCCGCGGAAGATGGAAGCCAGCCGGAAACCGGGAGCTCCTCCCCTGCCCTCGCTCCACTCCAGCCGCTACGCTCCCGAACCGGAGCCCACCCTCAAGACGGGCGTCAAGGCCTTGACGTCCATCGCGCTCGAGTTGCTGAACCCCTGACGGATGGACGTTTCCCCGGCACCGGCCCAGGGACCTGTGGGCCGTTTTCTGGAGAGGCAGTGCGCTTCGGAAGGAAGCGGCTGACTCGGGTCAGCCGCGTGTCGCCCCAGGCGTGGGCCTGGGGACCAGGGGTGGGTGACCGGCGTTCCTGCGGGAACGACTCGTCCCGGAAGATTCCCCGGGGACGAGTCTTTATAAGGCTTAGACGAATTCCTCCATCAGGTCGTCGAAGAGCCCCTTCTCCAGCCCCAGTTTCTGGTGCACCAGGGGGCCTTCCTTCAAGGCCGGTTCGCTCTCTTCGTAGGTCGGCTGCTCTTCCCGGTAGAAGAGGCCCAGGGGAATGCGATCCCCCCACTCGTAGGCCCGGGTCAAGGCTCCCTGATGGTCGGTGGCATCGTAATCCGGGTCATCCTCCAGCTTGTAGACCCGCTTCTTGAACCAGGGGTAGGTGTTGATCTTGTTGTAGGTCACGCAGGGACTGAAGACATCCACCAGGGCAAATCCCTTGTGGGCGATGCCGCCGGCGATGACATCGGCCATGTGCCTGGGCTCGCCCGAAAAGGCCCGGGACACGTAGGTGGCGCCGGAGACAATGGCCAGCGCGATGGGATTGAGGGGCATTTCGGCGTTCCCACGGGGGGTGGACTTGGTGCGCACCTCCTTCATGGTGGTGGGGGAGGCCTGGCCGGTCGTCAATCCGTAGATCTGGTTGTTCATGACGATGTAGGTGAGGTCCAGGTTGCGGCGCATGGCGTGCACGAAGTGGCCCAGACCGATGCCGTAACCGTCTCCGTCCCCGCCGGTAATCACCACGTTCATGTCCTGGTTGGCGAACTTGATCCCGGAAGCCACGGCCACGGCCCGGCCATGCAGGCTGTGGACGCCGTAGGCATGGATGTAACCCGGCAGGTTGGAAGAGCAGCCGATCCCTGAAACTGTGAACAGCTCCTCGGGCTTGATGCCCAGTTTTCCGGCCGCCATCTTGACGCCCCTGAGAACACCGAAATCGCCACAGCCCGGACACCAGTCCGGATCGATGATGCTTTCATAGGTGCTGATGGGTAAAGAAATCGTCATTTCCATAGGGTCTTAAGCCTCTCCGTTCTTCCCGCGCCCTTTCAGACGGCGCGGCAAATCCAATCCAATGCGATACCACATCCGATCGATCAGCCGGCCGAGTCGCCGACTTCCTTCGGATGTCCCTCTCAATCCCGGGTTACCGTCGAGACCGGCTGCCAGGCATGGGTGGAACCGGTTCGCAGTCCGACGAACAGGTCTCCGGTCTTTTCGCCGCCCTTCCGGCTCACCAGTTCGATGCACCAGGTGGGTTCTTCAGCCGATACGCCGTTCCCCACCTGCATGGAGGCCGGCCGCACCGCGTTGCCCAAATGGGTACGAATGTAGTGATAGGCGATTTCCTGCGCCTCCTCCCGAGTGACCTCCAGCGACAGCGACTCGCCTCGCACGATCTCCTTGACCCGGTTCACGATGAAGGCCGGCTCGAACGGCTCCCCGTCATACTTCAGGACCATGTCATCCAGGGAGAAGCCGGTCTCGGACCTCAAGTGACGGGCAAATTGACCCGTGTAGTTCACCTCCACGCCAATGGTCTTCCTGCATCCGTTCAGGATTTCCAGGGCCTCCTTGGCGTGAAAGGGCAGCAGATACTTGAAATGGAGCTGATTGGTGGCAATGCCTTCCGATCTCAGCATCTCGGCGGCCTCTCGAATCACGCCCCTGCAGGACCCCCAGCCGACCAGGGTGACATCCGCATCCTCCGGCCCCTCGATTTGCGGAGGCGGCAACTCCTTCAGGGCTCCTTCCAGCTTCCTCATGCGCTTTTCCTGTACCTTGCGCCGCACCGGCGGACTGGTGTACTCGTCGCTGATCAGAATCCCTTCCTCGTCGTGGTCATCGGTGGGAGACACGTAAACCGTGTTCTTGGTCCCGGGCAGGGCTCGGGGAGATATTCCCGATTCGGTGAAGGCGTAACGCTTGTAGGTGCCGTTGTCTTCCGGCCATTCGGTCACCAGTTGGCCGCGGTCGATCACCAGATCGGGCTTGAGCGCGTCCCTCTCGATGGTCTCGGGATGTTCCGAGAGCAGCAGATCGGAGAGAATGATCACCGGGAGCTGGTACTTGTCCGCCAGGTTCAGGGCTTCGGCGGCGGTATAGTAGGCTTCGGTCACGTCGGCCGGAGCCATGATGATGCGGGGGAAATCGCCTTGGGAAGCCCCCAGGGCCTGGTTCAGGTCGGCCTGTTCGGTCTTGGTGGGAATCCCGGTCGAGGGACCGCCCCGCTGGACCGTGATGAACACCACCGGCGCTTCGATCATGCCGGCCTGCCCCACGGCTTCGGTCATGAGGGCAAACCCGCCGCCCGAGGTAGCGCACATGGAGCGGGCCCCGGCCAGGCCGGCGCCGACAGCCATGTTGGCGACCGCAATTTCGTCCTCGCACTGCTTGACCACGATCCCGCAGCGGTCGGCATGAGCGACCATCCAGTGCAGGATGGTGGAAGCGGGCGTCATGGGGTAGGCGGAATAGAATTTGCAGCCGGCGGCCACCGCACCCAGGGCCATGGCTTCGTTTCCGGTAATGAAGGGTCTGCGGATGCGGCTGAAGTTCCATTCGTAGCCCAGGGGCACGAACTTTTCCTTGGCGTAGTTGTAGCCCGCCTTGGCCACCTGGACGTTCTGGTTGACCACTTCCTGGCCCTTGTGCTGGAAGGTGTCTGCCAGGACTTCGGCCATCATCTCGAAATCCAGTCCCAGCAGGAAGATGGCCGCGCCCAGGGATACCGTGTTCTGCATGACGGGAAGCGTTTTCCCCAGCGGCTTCAGCAACTCCCGCACGGGCATCGGCACCGGCAGAACCTGACCTTCGAAAAGCGAGGAGTCCAGGGTCAGCTTGTCGGAATTGAACAGGACGGCTCCGCCGGGCTCCACTTCCCGGGCATGCCTCTCCAGGGTGTCCTGATTGAGGGCGATCAGCAGATTCAGGTGGTCTCCGTGAGAGTAGACCTTCTCCTCGCCCATCCTCACGCGCAACCAGATATGGCCCCCGCGGATGATGGACTGGTAGCTGTTGTAGGCATACAGATACAGCCCCAAACGGGAGGCGGTCTTGGCGAAGGTGTCGCCGGTCTTGTCCAACCCGTCGCCGGCGGCTCCTCCTATTCCCAAGGTCACTTCTTTCATGATTCTCCTTTCAATGCCTGCAACCGGCCGTGCCCGTCACCATGGCGCCGGACCCTCCTGTCCCCTGAGAGCTTCCCAGGTGTCCGTGGCTTCCCCAAGGAAGGCTCCCCGATCTGTCCACGAGCCGGAAATTCCCACTGCGAAATGTCAGAGAATTTAAGTTGAATATCGTGTATTCCGATAATGCCGTCGAACCGGGCGGCCCTGCCGCCGCCGAACAACCGCCGGAGCGCCGCCCGACGAAATGGGTTGTCGGGCCGTCAAACGCGCTACCCGCGCCGTGTATCAGAATACCAAACATCCCCGTCAAGTCCCTAACAATAAATCAGGGCTTCCCTCAATCGGTGGGCCGACTCGGCCAGCGAGGGCTGCAGGTATCCCACCGGCTCGCCCTTCCGGCTGCGCAATAGCGGACCCTCGGATCCGGGTTCGACCCGGGCATTCACAAACACCGGTCCGGGTTCCCGCAGAATCCCGGGGAGGCTCCGGGCGTAGCCGACCGGGTCATCGAAAGCGTAGGCGCGGGCAAAACCCGCCGCCCGGGCCATCCCGGCGAAGTCCACCCGGCCGGCGCCCGCAATGGCTTGATTGCCGGTGATTTCAAAGGTCCGGTTTTCAACCGTGAAGAGGATCAGGTTGGGGGCTCCGGCCTCCACCACCGTGGCCAGGGAGCCCAGGGTCATCAGGAGGCTGCCGTCACCATTCAGGCAGATGACCCTGCGTTGGGGCTGGGCCAGGGCAATGCCCAGGGCCAGATCGGCGACGTGGCCCATGGCGCTGTCCGCCGAGGCGAAGTCCAACGGGCTGTCCGAGAACCTGGACCAGGGCCGCACCACACCCATGGTGGTCACCACCACCTCGTCCGTCCTCAGGGACGCCAGGGGTTGCAACAGTTCCTGCTTGGTCAACACGATCAGGATCCGCAAAAAGAGGATTCGGCGGCGGGGCGGTACTCCAGCGCCAATTCCGGGGTCTCCAGAGCGAGGCCACCCTTTTCCCTGGATTCGATCCAGCGATCCAGGATGCCGGCGGCCATCGAGGCCCGTTCGGGGCGAACCGGACTTCGCCCGGATTGAATCAGGTCCTCGATCCGGGCGGCCAGGCAGGCCGAGCCGGCATGGTTGGGTCCCGGGGGGAGAAGGAACTGGGTCGATGCCACCTCGGAAACGTCGCCGAGGCGGGCCGCGAAAGTGAAGTCCCCCACGGCTCCGTTGAGCATCAGCACCGCGGCACTCATCCCATCGGAATAGTCCACCAGGCAGGCTTCCGGATCCTCGACCAGCCGGGGCAGTTCCCGGCTGCCGACCAGGTCCCTGGGACGCCCATCCTTCAGCGTCTCTCCCTGCAGGGAGTCGGATCGGGCCACGGCCGCCTGCAGCAGTTCCCGGGACCAACGACCGCTGCTGCCGGCGCGCCACGCCGCTTCACCCGCCACCGCCTGCACCGACCGCACACCGGTTTCGCCGTCGCTGCGGCGTTCCACCATGGCCTGCAGGGTTTCCAGGGCCCGGTAGCGATCGGAACGCCCGAAGCCGATGCCCACCAACAGGGCCTGCTCCACCGGGCTGCCCGCCGGCAACTCCAGAGGCGGCAGCCTCCAGGTCATCGGCAGGAAGGATCCGGCCAGCACCGGGAACCCCAGTTGCCGGGAGGCGTCCACCATCCTGCGGGCCTGCGCGAGGCCCAGAGGTTCATCCCAATAAACCGGAACAGCCCGGCGGTCTTCCTCGAAGACCCTGACCATCGGCTCGAGCAGGTCGGGGCCGGAGGGACCGTTGCTCGAATCATCTCCCTGCCCGGCAAGCATCAGCACCCCGTCCACGGCCAGCCGGTCCCTGCCGCAACGCAGGGTTTCGGCGACGGAAGAATAGATCCTGAAGCCGAACTCGGCGGCGCGCTGCCGGCTCTG
>JAPOZE010000263.1 GCA_026706225.1 Acidobacteriota bacterium | reverse complement strand
AGGTCGGCGGTGGAGCGGTCCCTGCTGGTGATCGCCACCGGCGGCCTGGGACCGACGGAAGACGATATTACCCGGAAGGTGTTCGCTCGCGTGCTCCGCAGGCAGATGGTGCTGCAGCATGACATTCTTCAGACCATCCGGAATCGCTTTCGGAGCCGGGGTCTGGAGATGCCCGGAAACAATGCCCGCCAGGCCCTGGTTCCCGTGGGGGCGCGGATCCTGGACAACCGGTTGGGGACGGCTCCGGGCCTTTGGCTGGAAAACGGCGAGGGTGTCATCATTCTGCTTCCGGGAGTGCCTTCGGAAATGAAGGCGATCTTCGACGAGTCCTGCCTGCCGTTGCTCAGCCAGCGGTCGAAGGGATTTCACCTGGTTACACGGGTATTGAGATCCACGGGGATGACGGAGTCCCAGCTCGACGAACAGATCGCACCGATCTATACGCCCTTCAAGAATCCCGTGACCACCATTTTGTCGGGCAGGGGAGAGATTCAGGTTCACCTGACCGGCCGTGCAAAGTCGCGGCAGGAGGCCGAGGCCCTGGTTCAGAAGGTGGCCGGTCCCATCCAGGCCGAATTGGGAGACTTCGTCTTTTCCACCGGCGACCAGAGCCTGGAACAGGTCGTGGGGGAATGCCTTCTGAAAGAAAAAGAGACGCTGGCCGTGGCCGAGAGCTGCACCGGTGGGCTGATTGCCGAAAGAATCACGCGGGTTCCCGGCAGCTCCAGGTATTTCATGGGCGGAGTCACCTGCTACAGCAACCCATCCAAAGTGGAATTTACCGGCATGCCTCCGCTACTCCTGGAAATGAGCGGCGCCGTCAGTGCAGAGGTGGCCAAGTGCTTGGCAGAGGGCATTCGCGATCGGATGGGAGCCAGCATCGGCGTGGGCGTGACGGGCGTGGCCGGACCGTCCGGCGGCAGCCGGGAAAAACCGGTAGGACTGGTCCACTTGGCCCTGGCCATGGGGAATCAGGTCGAGCATCGGGAGTGTCGTTTCACCGGCGATCGGGAGAGGATCCGCTTCTGGGCTTCCCAGACGGCCCTGGACATGGTGCGGCGCCGGTTGCTCTGACCCACTGGGTCTCCGGGTCGCTGTCGGCCAACAAGCGGGAAGTGCTGCGCGAGCGTAGTCTGCGGTGTAGAACGGCAAGCAGAGGCCGGAACCATGAAGCGGGTGGCGATCATCGGGGGAGGCGGTTGGGGCACGGCTCTTTCCATTGCCCTGTCCGGAATGGGACACCCGATTCGACTTTGGGTCTATGAGCCGGAGCTGGTGCCGGCCATCAACCAGGACCGGTGCAACCCTCTATACCTCAGGGGTTTTTCGATTCCCGAACCGGTAGTCGCCACCGATTCTCTGGGCTTTGGCCTGGAAGGGGCCGAGATCGTGGTGACAGCCCTCCCGGCCAACCGTTGCCGCCGGATCTACCGGGAGATGCTTCCATTCCTGCGTCCCGAGGCGATTCTGGTGAGCGCCACCAAGGGGATTGAGAGCGCCAGCCTGCAGCGCATGTCGCAGGTGATGGAGGCCGTCATCTCACCCCGTTTTCGGCCGCGAATGGCAGCCATCTCGGGTCCCACCTTTGCCAGGGAGGTGGCCCGGGGAGATCCGACGGCCATAGTGGTGGCGGGGGCCGATCCAGCCGTCAACCGGGTGGTGCAAACCGAGTTCTCCGGTCCCTCGCTTCGCTTCTACACCAATACCGATATCATCGGCGTCGAACTGGGCGGGGCGGTCAAGAACGCGATTGCCATCGCGGCGGGAGTCTGCGCCGGTATGGGACTGGGTTGCAATTCGGTCGCGGCCGTGGTGACGCGCGGCCTGGTGGAAATGACCCGGCTGGTTGTGGCCTGCGGCGGCCGAAGCGAGACCATGGCCGGTCTTGCCGGCATGGGGGACCTGGTGCTGACCTGCCATGGCGAACTCAGCCGCAATCGCCGCGTTGGCTTTCAATTGGGCAAGGGATACGGGTTGGACGAAATCACGGCGGGAATGCGCACGGTGGCGGAAGGAATTCCCGCGACCGGGGCCACCTTGAAGCTGGCGGCGCGCTACGGATTGGAAATGCCCATCATTGAGCAGGTGAACCTGATGCTTCACCACGGGAAGAATCCGCGGGATGCCGTGAGGGACTTGATGGAGAGACGGCTCAAGGAGGAATGAGGGCGGCCGCTGAGTCAGGACCGGGCCGATTCAGCGTCAACTTCAAGGCGGGGATGCATCGATGAGATGCAGGAAATCGCGGATGATCCAGGCCGTCAGTCCCCAGACGTCTCGACCTTGAAAATCGTAGTGGTAGACGAGGATGTCCCGGCCCAGGCGCCGAAGGGTTTCGGTTCTGCACGAGCCGGGGTCGCGAAAGAGGCTCCAGGGAACCTCCAGGATTTCTTCGACCTCTTCAGGGTTGGGGCTCAGCTCCAGCGGTGGCGAGACCCAGCCGACAAAGGGAGTGACGATCAGGTCGGTGGAGGACAGGTAGTCGTCGAACTGCCCCAGGATCCGAATCTGCGATTCCGGCAGCCCGATTTCCTCTCGTGTTTCTCTCAGCGCTGTCTGAACCAGGGGCTCCTCCTCGGAGTCTCGCATCCCTCCCGGAAAGGAAATCTGTCCCTTGTGGGTTTCCACGGTTTCGGTCCGCAGGGTCAGCAGGAAATACAAGGCGTCCTCATTTTCCCAGATCGGCATCAGCACTGCCGCCCGCCCGGAATGGCGGCCCGCAAGCTTGTGTGGGACCCTGGAAGCCAGTTGAGAGGCAATGTGAACCGCTGTGCGCGCCATAAGCTGAAAGAGGTTGCCGGGGAGAAATCGGAATGGGGGCCAGCATCTTAATGAATGGCCGCAAGCCGGTCAACTCGAGGTTGCCGCGGGGAGCGGGGCGGTGAGAAAGCCCGGGCGCCAACGGAAATCCGACCGGCGTCGAAGATTCCGGCTACAAGTCCGGCCTGGAACGGACCCGATTCCAAGGCCCCTCAGGTGGTGAGAACTGCAATGGTCAAAGAGTCTGAGACGGCTTCCTCCGCGGGAATCATTGTCAGCATCCAGAGGTCTCCCGGGTCGCGCCGGCCCATGCAGCCCGTCAATCCGGCCAGAGTCATTCGGGATTTCGGTTTGGAGGAAGATCGCCATGCGCGGGCGGGGAGCGAGCGCCAAATACTCCTCATCGAAGAAGAGACCCTGCAGGCCATGAACCTGAGCACCGGTGACGTCAAGGAGAACCTGACCACTCGTGGAATCGCCCTGACCGGTCTCGACAACGGAAGCATCCTCCAGATCGGGTCGGAGGTGCGGCTGCGGATTACCAAGCCCTGCCTGCCGTGCAGCCGCATGGATGAGATCCGGGCCGGTCTGCAGCGGGAGCTGGATGGACGCCGCGGTATGCTTGCGAGGGTCGAATCGGGAGGCTCGATCTCGGTGGGCGATCCCATCCGGATTCTGTGAGGGATGCAGGACCGTGGCTGCCTGGACTCAAGCTTCGGCCCACGCTTCGCGGCGACACCTTGGCGGCGCCGGACTCGGAGTTGGAGTCCCCCTGGACGCCACCCCCTGATTTCATTACAATCGGGCCCAATTGAACGGGGAGAGATGGCCGAGTGGCTGAAGGCGCACGCTTGGAAAGCGTGTTTAGGGGAAACTCTAACGCGGGTTCGAATCCCGCTCTCTCCGCCACATCTTTCTGCCGTGACGAGCGAGGACAGCAACCGTGCCCATCTATGAATACGAGTGTGGAGATTGCGGTCGTCAGTTCGAGAAAATCGTCTACCGGACGTCCAGTGCTACGACCTGTGATTCCTGCGGGAGTACCCGGGTGGAGAAACGCTACTCCGCCTTCGCGGTCGGAGCAGGCAACTCCCTGGGCTCGGAAGCGCCGGCCGGTTGCACGACTTGTGGCGCTGAACGGCCGGGCATGTGCCAGCAGATGAATTGAGCCGCGCCGATAGGACAGTCTCGAGACGTCGGCAAGGCAGTCAGTCCGACCGCGGTTCGGAAGTGTACCCGGAGGAGAGTGAGCCCTGAACAAATGGCGATCCATCACCGCCGGCCTGGTGCTCCTGCTCGGGTGGATTCCAATGGGGCAATCGGCCGAAGCGCCGATCTTGGTGGAAATTCCCTCCAAGGCTCTGGTGCCGGGAGACCTTCTGCAGGTTCGATTGCACGCCCGGAGTCCGATCAGTCGGGTCGAGTGTTCCTTTATCGAACAACAGGTGCGGTTCTACGCCCTTGGGGACGGGAAACGCTGGGAGGCTCTTGCCGGGGTCGATCTGGAGAGCAAGCCGGGCCTCCATTCCTTGACCGGAACGGTTTGGATGTCGGACGGCCGGTCCAAGCCGATCCGGAAGAGCCTCAGGGTTCTGCCCAAGAAATTTCCGACCCAGCGGATACGGGTCCAGCAGAAGTACGTCACCCTAAACGCGCGAGACTCGGAGAGGGCTGCCCGGGAACATCGGCAGTTGACCGAAATCTGGCAGTCGGCCACGGCTCGAAGGATGTGGGCGGAGCCCTTTATCCGGCCGGTGTCGAGCAAGCGGGCCAGCGGATTCGGCAGACGCAGAATCGTCAACGGGGAGCCTCGCAACCCGCACTCGGGAGTCGACCTGAGAGCCACCACCGGAACTCCCATCCGGGCCGCCAATGCGGGCAGGGTGGTGATGGCCAAGGATCTGTTTTTTGCCGGCAAGACCATCATTCTGGATCACGGGCTGGGACTCTATACCGTCTACGCCCACTGTTCGAAGATGCGGGCCAGCCAGGGAGACCAGGTGAGGCAGGGCCAAATCATCGGGGAGGTCGGCGCCACCGGTCGGGTGACCGGCCCCCACCTGCACTGGGCCTGTCGGATCAACGGCGCACGTGTCAATCCAGTCAACCTCACGACATTGACCTCCGACCCCGATGCCGGACCGTAGTCGGGTTCCGGGATCGCCCCCACCTGTCCGCGCGACGGTTTCAGCCACAAGAGCGGCGTGCTGCCGGTCTCCATCGGCGAGGGACGGCAAGGGCGCCCACCTGTAAAATGGACAGGGGACCATGGAGTGGCGACCCGCAATCGGGAGCAATCCTGTCATCACTCTGACGACCGACTTCGGGGTGGAGGACCCCTATGTCGGCATGATGAAGGCGGTCATTCTCTCGATTGCCCCGGACGTCAGGATTGTCGACCTGACCCACGGCATCGGTTCCCATGATGTCACCGAAGCCGCCCTGGTGATCGGGTCCAGCCACGCTTATTTCCCCAAGGGGGCCATACACGTGGTGGTGGTGGACCCGGGAGTCGGCAGCAGCAGGCGCCCGCTGCTGGTCGCCACCGAGCAGGCCTATTTCGTGGGTCCCGACAACGGCGTGCTCAGCGGGATTTATGCGGGCTCCACCCGGCTGGCCTGCCTGGAGTTGACGGCCACGCGCTTCTTCCGCCACCCGGTCAGCCAGACGTTTCACGGACGGGATGTCTTCGCTCCGGTTGCGGCCTGGCTCAGTCGGGGGGTTGAACCCGAGCGATTCGGCAGTCCGGTCGAGAACAGGGTTGCTCTTCGCCTGCCGGAGGTGCGGCAATCGGGGCGGGACGGTGTGGCGGGGACGGTTCTGCGTGTGGACAAGTTCGGAAACCTGATCACCAATCTGCGGGCCGAGAGCTACCGGGAGCGGCTGCAGGCGGGCCAGTTCATTCTGAGCATCGGCGTGCACCGGATTCACCGACTCTGTCGGTCGTACCGCGAGGTTGAGGGCCCCGAACCCTTCGTGATCTGGGGCAGTCTTGGTCTGTTGGAGATATCCTGCAACCAGGCATCGGCAGCCAAGCGCCTCCAGGCAGCCGTCCACGACCCATTTGAATTGAGCTTCGGGTGAGTTTCGGAATTTTCAACCGGCGGGCGGGGACGCTTCCCATGCAACCGACACCGGCAACCGAAGGACTGAAGAACTTGCTGATTCAGCCCGAGGTCAAGTTGGACCTGGCGGCCGCCGCTTTGCAAATTGCCTTGGAAGAGTATCCCGATCTCGACGTGGCAAACTACCTGATGCGACTGGACCGGCTGGCCGAGCGAGCGGCGGGCCAGCTTTCCCTTTCCGTGGAGCCGGATGTCATCGACAGCCTGGACGGCATCAACCGGACCTTGTATCGCGAGGAAGGGTTTTCCGGAAATTCCGACGTCTACTATGACCCCCGCAACAGCTTCCTGAATGAGGTTCTGGACCGTCGCACGGGAATTCCCATCACCCTGTCCATCATCTACATGGAGGTGGGGCGACGGCTTGGACTGGACATTCGTGGCGTCGGCCTGCCCGGCCATTTTCTGGTGAAGTGCGTGGCGGCAGGCGGCGAGTGGCTGATCGATCCCTTTTTCGGAGGAAAGACCGTCACCGAAGCGGAGTGCCGCCAGCGCCTGAAGCGACTGCATGGAGAGAAGTCTTCCTTTCAGCGCTCCTTTCTGGATTGCGTCACCAAGCGTCAGATTCTGGGGCGCCTCCTGGCCAATCTGAAGATGATTTACCTGGTCCAGCGGGATTTCAGGAGAGCCCTCAACGTGATCGAAAAGATTGTTCTCATCTTTCCGGATGCAGCCGGGGAGATCCGGGACCGTGGCTCCGTCTCGTTTCGGCTGCAACATTTTTCCGCGGCCATACGGGACTGGAATCGCTACCTGGCCATGAAGCCCCAGGCCTCGGACGTCCAGGAGGTCAAGCAGAACCTGAAGGTGGCTGCAACCCAAATCGGTCTTCGCAACTGAAGGGAAGCGGTCGACGGGCGGTGGCGGGTGGGCAAGTGCACCCGCTGTCCTGGCGACTCAGCCAGGACGTGCCTGGCCATCGTCAATCGGTCGGGATAGGCTTGGGGATGACCGCCGGTTCATTCACAACATCGGACCGGCGCGCCAGAGGGCGAACTCGCGGTGTCCGGCAATCTCGGCCTTGGCGTGCTTGCCGGAGGCCACGGCAAGGATCGTTTCAAAAATGTGCCGGCCAACCTCGTCCAGCGTCTGGGTCCCATCGATGATCGTGCCGGCATTGATATCCATGTTTTCTTCCAGGTGCTGAAACATGCGGCTGTTGGTGGCTATCTTGAGGACCGGGACGATGGGATTGCCGGTGGGTGTCCCTCGCCCGGTGGTGAAACAGACGACATTGGCGCCGCTGGACACCAACCCGGATACCGAGGGGGTATCGAAACCGGGTGAATCCATGATC
>JAPOZE010000185.1 GCA_026706225.1 Acidobacteriota bacterium | reverse complement strand
CCACCGTTGCCCAGCATTCCGACGTCGGGCTTTCGATAAGATTCCCGGTCGCCGCAGCCTCCGACCGAGCAGGCTGCAGCAACAGCGCCACCCTGCCGGTACGCAGCGCCCGCGCCGCCTCCTGCGGCGACAGCAGGACCGCCTCGACATCGGAACGCCCGTCCAGCCATTCCATCAGCCGGACCGAACTCGAGTCCGGCCCCTGGAGCCCGTCGGCTTCCACGGCTACCTGGACAGTGGCCGGACCCGTTTCGCGAAAGGCAATTCCCAGGGCGACGGCGAGAAGAACGGGAAAAACGAAGACCCAGAAGACAGCCTCGGGCTCCCTCACGAACTCCCGAATCCTGGCCAGCGTCAGCTCCAGCAGCGGATTGACCGGGCGGTAGCGGCTGCCCCCGGGGAGGGGCGGCGCTGCGCCCGGAACGGACGCCTCCGGATCCTGGGCGGCGCCGGTCAAGGGTCCGGTGTCCACCGCATCGGCGGTCGGCAGGGTCTGTTCCGGCGAGGGGCGGGGCTTGGCGCCGATGACATCAGGCATCTCGGAGCTTTCTCCCGGTGAGGGTCACAAAGACGTCTTCCAGAGTGGCCGTGTGTGTGGTCAAACCCACCAGCCTAGCCCGGTGAATCTCCACTTCAGCCAGCAGGGCCGGCAGGGCTTCAGCCACGCTGGAGACGGTAAGCAGGTAATTTCCGTCGCGGCTCCGCACCCCGCGCACGCCGGGCAGCCGGGAGAGCCGGTCGTCGGCGACGAAACCCTCCAGGCTGAATTCCACAATCTCATCGGCTCCCAACGATTCCACCAGAGCGCCGGGGGTGTCCAGCGCAATCACCTTCCCATGATCCATGATGGCCACCCGGTCGCACAGCCGGGCCGCCTCCTCCATGTAATGGGTGGTCAGCAGTATGGTACCACCCCGGGAACGAAACTCTTCGATCAGATCCCAGAGCTGAAGCTTGGCTTGAGGGTCCAGTCCGGTAGTGGGTTCGTCCAGGAAGAGCACCTGCGGAGCCGCCACCAGCGCGCAGGCGATGGCCAGCCGCTGCTTCTGTCCTCCCGAGAGCTTTCCCACCCGGGCGTCCCGCTTCTCCTCCAGCTCCACCAGTCGGATGACTTCGTCGGGTTCCCACCCCCGCTTGTAAAGACTGCGGAACATCGCAACGGTTTCCACCACCGTCAAGCGATCGGCAAACTGGGTTTCCTGAAGCTGAACGGCCAGACGTTCCCGCAGAGCGCGGTCATCGCCTTCCCCCCAGCCCTGGCCCAGCACCTCCACCCTGCCGCCGTCGGGAATGGTGAGACCCTCGAAGATCTCGACCGTGGTGGTCTTGCCGGCCCCGTTGGGTCCCAGCAGGCCGAAACACTCTCCCATCCTGACTTCCAGGTGAATGCCGTCTACCGCCACTACCTCGCCGTAGCGTTTTACAAGGGCCGCGCAACTGAGGGCAACCTCTTCGGAGGAGTCGGCGGGTTGCTTGGAGGCGGTTACAGGCATGGGAGGCTCCGCACTGCAGGCGAAGACCAGGCGAGCGCAGCTAGCGCCGCAGACTCCACTTGGGTGTAACGCCGGGATTGGCGCAGGCATCGGGCCAACGCCCCTCCGCCACTCGAATCAGGGTCTCCACCGACAGGCGCCAGAAGGAGTCCTTGCTGATGTCGGAACAGCCGGCCACGTGAGGGGTCAGAACCACGTTCTCCATGTCCAGCAGAGGACTGGCGGGAGCCAGGGGTTCCGGCTCGAAGACGTCCAGCCCCGCCGCCGCGATCCAACCTTCCCGCAGCGCCCGGATCAGGGCCTGCTCGTCCACGACCGGTCCCCGGCAGGTGTTGATGAGCACGGAGTCCGGCTTCATCGACTGCAGTTGCGTTTCACCGATCAGGTGCCGGGTACCCGAATTCAGGGGCGTGTGCAGGGAGACGAAATCGGATTGGGCAAGCAGGCTCTCCATCTCGACCGGACGGGCGCCTTCGGCCCTGATCGCCTCCGGTTCCAGCAAGGGATCGCAGGCCAGGATCCGCAGCTTGAAACCCTGCATCTTGCCAGCCACGCTACGGGCGATGCGGCCGAAGCCGATCAGGCCCAGGGTGTTTCCCCGCAGATGCCAGCGATGAATGTGCTCGCGGCGTTCCCAGCGTCCCTCTCTCAAGGCGCGGTCATGAGGTACGATCTGGCGGATCACGGCAAACAGCAGACCGATGGCATGGTCGGCCACTTCGTCGAAGACGGCGGTGGGGGTGTGGGCGACAATGACGCCCTGCCGGGTGGCCGCCTCCACCGGAACGTTGTCGAAACCGCTTCCTGTCCTCAGGATGGCTCCACAGCGCGACAGCTTTTCCAGGCGCTCAGCGGTGATGACCGGATTCCCGTAGAGCCAGACCACGTCGGCATCGGCCGCCGCCCCCAACAGTTCCTCTCCGGAAGTACAGGGGTGAATCCGCAAGTCCACCCCCGCCTGCTGCAGGTCCTGTTTGACCCAGGAGGGCACCGGAACTCCGTCCGCCTCCACGTAGACAACGGTTAACGGTTTCACGAGGCTATCTCCTCCGGATACAGCCAATCCGGGCCGGGTGGACCAGGCGACCCGTTGGGAACGCCTTGTCCCGGTCGGGCATCGGATTCAAGGGCAATGGCGATCCGGGAACTCCGGAGTCCGGTAGATCCTGACATTGCCGAAATGTACGTATGCCGATGCCCCGGAACGCTTTTGCCGGCGATCCGAAACGGCACCAACCATCAGTGAATACGCTCGATTTCAGGGATGGAATCGAAACTGGAATCGACGAAGATCACCGAAGACGATCTCCTGCCTCGATCTGGCGTAGCATGACGTCGATATCAGCCGTTGGGAATTGGTAACGGGAGGCCTCGGCCACGGCGCGCAGCTTGGCTTCGATGGTGAGGGAAGAGCCGCTGCGGACCTTGCGTAGTGCTTGGCGTACCCACTCGACAACCGTTATTCGCTGCCGCCTGGCGGTTCCCCTTATCTCGCGGTATTCTTCCGGGTCCATGAGGACTTCAAGTCGCTTGCTCACAGTGGGATGGTACAGTCTGATAGACTAATACGCAATATTGGGGTTGGAGGAAGTGATGAAATCACCGAAGCCTTTCCGTATACACAGCCGACTCGGCTCCGCCTGGTGGATGCTGGCCGGAGTTCTAATCGCGGTTCCCTGGTCGCTTTATTCCTCGGAGCCGCCTTCGGCTCTGGTGTGGCGGGAACACACCTTTGAGGATTTCGCCGACGGCCGGCTGGGCGACGGCGGAGCCAACACCTACGTCTCGGCTCGAGGCCGGGTCCAACTGGTGAACAGTTGGGATCTGAACCAGGACGGCTACCTGGACCTGGTGTTTTCCAATACCCATCCCCACCGGGAGGCGATGGATGCGGCAATTTACTGGGGTAACGGCAAGGACTTCGACGGTTCACGGCGCTCCTTCGTCCCCAACGACGGCGCCCAGAACGCCGCTGCCGCCGACCTGGACGGGGACGGTCAGATGGACCTGGTTCTGGCCAACTACACCAACGGGACCTGGGACGGCATGGATTCATACGTCTACTACGGCGGCATCCAGGAACTCAAGGCGCGCAAGGACGCGTCCCAATGGGGCTTTCATCCCTTCGCCCGCAAGGTGACGCTGCCCAGCCGGGCCGCCCAGCATGCGGCCGTCGAGGATCTCAACAAGGACGGATTCCCGGACATCGTTTTCGCTTTCTCGGCCGGTTTCTGGGAATATCGGGCCGCCACAGGAGGGTACGAGTCTCCCTCCAGAATCTACTGGGGCTCGGCCAACGGCTACAGCGGTGACCACCAGACCGACCTCCCGGCCCTGGGCGCCTCCTCGGTCGTTATCGGGGACTTGAACCAGGACAACTGGCCCGACATCGTGCTGGCCAACCAGGGACGGGACGGCAATCCCGACGTGGACTCCTATGTCTACTGGGGCGGAGCCAAGGGGTTCGACCCTGCTCGCCGGACCGACTTGCCCACCCACCAGGCCAACTGGGTGACTCTGGGGGATGTGAACAACGACGGCCGCCCCGACATCGTCTTCGCCAACGGCAAGGGTCCCGTCTCCTTTGCCTACCTCAATGGCGCCAAGGGATTCAAGCCCGAACGGCGGCTGGAACTGGCCACCAGCAACGCCAAAGCCTGCGCCGTGGCCGATCTGAACCGGGACGGCCGCAACGACGTCTTCTTCACCAACCACCACGCCAGCAACAATCGCCTGACCCATTCCTACCTCTATTGGGGAGGGGAGAAGGGCTTCAGCGACAAGAGCCGTCAGGAATTCGAGACGGTGGGAGCCTGGGGGGTTTCGGTGGCCGACCTGAACCACGACCAATATCCCGAGATCATCGTTTCCAACTACAAGGAGCACTTTTCCTTCGACGTGCCCTCGGTGATTCTCTGGAACTCGGAGGGCACCTTCTCCGACGTGCGCCGCACTTCCCTCTTCACACAGGGCGCGGTCGGCAACCTGGTCTCGGATTTCAACCGGGACGGCCATCCCGACCTGCTGTTCATGAACACCGTGTCCCGCTCCCGCGGGGGCGTGGTCCCCACCTACATCTACTGGGGCAACCGGGAGGGCCGCTACACGCCGGAAGACCGCCTCTCCCTCCCCTCGGTCGACCCCTACGAGTGGGCCGCCGCCGACCTCAACGACGACGGCTGGGTCGACTTCCTGGTCTCCAACTTCGGGGAAACCGTCCGCTGGCGCCAGGAAAGCTATATCTACTGGGGTAGTTCCGAGGGCTTTTCGGTCGACAGCCGCTCGGCCCTCATGGGCGTGGGCAGCGCCGGGGCCTCCATCGCGGACCTGGACCAGGACGGCCACCTGGACGTCATCCTCAGCAACTCGCCCCGGCCGGAAGACGGAGTCAAGGGAGCTTTCATCTATTGGGGGAATCCGGAGGGGTTCGTGGTGACCCAGCGGAGCGAAGTTCCCGGCGGAGGCACCTCCACCGTCGCCGATCTCAACCTGGACGGCAGGCCCGACCTGGTCTTCGGAGGCAGCGAGGGGGTGGGAATCTTCTGGAACGACGGCAGCCGCGATTTCTCCGAGAGCCGCAAGACCCTGATCCCCGACAGCAAGGGAATGCACGGATCCGAGGTGGCCGACGTCAATCGGGACTCCTACCTGGACGTGATCCTGACTCGGGGGGGTTCGCTGGGGAAACGCCAGACCACCGGCTTCGTTTATTGGGGGAATCCCAGCGGGGAATACAAGAGCGAAGGGAGGCTCGAGTTCGTCACCGAGGGACTCATCACCCTGACGGTGGGGGACGTGAACCAGGACGGCTGGCTGGATTTCATCTGCCCCAGCTACAACACCGGCTCCAGCCGGGCCACCATGACCAAGATCTACCTGGGGGGACCGGACGGCATCAGCTCCGACCGCATGTTCGAGCTACCCAGCAACGCCGGAACCGGCAGCATGGTGGCCGACTTCAACCGCGACGGCTATGCCGACATCCTGATCATCTGCCACCGCTCCGAGGGCGATCCCAACCGGATCGGATCCTTCGGCGACCACGTGACCGATTCCTATCTCTACTGGGGCAGCCCGGAGGGCTTCCGGGCCGATCATCGCCTGGAGATCCCCGTGCGCGGCCCCCACTTCGATTCGGTGGTGGATCTGGGCAACATCTACGATCGACGCCACGAGTTCACCTACATCTCGTCAGCCTTCGACTATGGCGACTTGCAGCCCGCCGACCTTGCCTGGCGGGGACAGACGCCCCACGGCAGCAGCCTCCGCTTTCAGATTCGCACGGCCGACGACGAGCAGGGCCTGAAAGGAGCCCGCTGGGAAGGACCTGCCGGACCCGGGTCCCACTTCGAGCACCCCTCGGCCCTGGCGGACCGGCCCGAGGGCCACGGCTGGATCCAGTACCGGGCCTTCCTGAACACTCCCCACGGCGCGGTTTCACCCGTCCTGGAGGAGGTCGCCCTCACCTTTCGCTAGTAGGATCGCCGCCGGCAGCGATCCTGCCCCTCACTCGTCCCAGGTGCCGCGGGCGTTGATGCCGCCATCCACGCAGACGTATTCGCCAGTCATGAAGGAGGCCCGATCGCTCACCAGGAAGACCAGCACGTTGGCGATCTCCTCCGGACCGGCCGTGCGGCCCAGCGGATGGGCCGCGCCCAGCTTGGCTCTCAGCTCAGCCACGTCCCCGCCCGAGGCCTCGAAGGCCTCCTGCTGCAGGGGGGTGTCCACACCGCCGGGACAGATGGCCAGCACCCGGATGTTGTCGGCGGCAAAATCCAGGGCCAGGTTGCGGGTCAGGGAGAGAATGCCTCCCTTGCTGGCCGCGTAGGCCGGAACTTTCTTCATGGACTGGAGACCCTGGACGCTGGCCATGTTGACAATCACGCCCCCGCCCCTCTGCCTCATTTGCGGAATGGCGAACTTGGACATCAGGAAGAAGCTCTTGAGATTGACGTCGATGATCCGATCCCAGAGTACCTCCGGGGTGTCCACGGCATTCACGTAGGAGCTCGGCGGCTGGATCCCGACGTTGTTGACCAGAATGTCGACTCCCCCAAAGGTTTGGGCGGCATAGTCAACCACCTGGGCCGCCTCGCCGGAGTCGGCCACGTCCGCCGCCGCCGCCTGGACCGCCAGCCCCTCTTCCTCGGCCATGGCCAGCAGTTCCCGGTTGGCCGCTCGATCGATATCGGCAAACACGACCGAGGCTCCCTCCCGACCCAGGGCCAGCGTGCAGGCGCGGCCAATGCCCTTGGCTCCGCCGGTCACGATAGCCACCTTGCCTTTCAAACCGTCCATGGAATGCCTCCTTTTGTCTTATTGTGAAATCTCCCCCGGCCGCAGCGCCGGAGCCCTTCCAGGTTGGTCCCGCCCCGGCCCTGCCGTGCGGATCATTCGCGGAAGAAACTGCCGATCACTTATTGAAGACGAACCACGAATGGACACGAATACCGATGGGCCTCCTTGGATGCGACGACGTAGCGGGGTGCAGTCCACCCGGGAACGCGGGCGTCCCGCCCGCACAACACTGGCAAGGCCCCACCCAACTCCTCGACCCGGCTCGACCGGTAACGGCGCCGAGACTCTGCTCTGGCCGAGCCCATGCCGTTTCCGCCGGCAGGGTGGGCGGGTGCCTCATCGCAGGGAAACTGAGCGGCACGCAACGGGAGTGCATGCGGGCGGGACGCCCG
>JAPOZE010000309.1 GCA_026706225.1 Acidobacteriota bacterium | reverse complement strand
CGGTGCGATGGTCCACCCAATCCAGGATTCTGCGAATCAGGTCCCTCATTGGCCGTCGTTCTCCGGGACGGTCCGAACCTGACCGAGCCAAAGGCGGTTCCCTTCCGTTCGAGTTTCGAAGCGGTCCAGGGGGCGAGGGGCGGGGCCTTCCAGCACCTCTCCCTCGATGGAAAAGCCGGAGGTGTGGCAAGGACAGACAAAGCGATCACTGTCGGTTTCCCAGTGATAGCCGCACCCAAGGTGGGTGCATCGGGGTGAAAAGGCGATCAGTTCCTGCTCGGTCCTGACCACCCAGGCGGTAGCCCTTTCGGTGGAGGTCTTCCAACCGTCCACCCGTTTGCGTTGGAAAGCGAGTTCCCGGGGTTGGTTCAGGGGGAGAGTCGATACGTCGCCGGCGTCGGTCCAGCCTTTTTGGCCGTCTCTCTTCCTTCGAGACGGAAACAGGTAGCCGACGGCCGGAACTGTCAGCGAGGCCGCGATCAGGCTGCTCACTCCATAGATCATCCGCTGATAGAAGGTTCTGCGCGAGCTGGACTGTGGGTCCTTTCCCATACCTTGAGTTCCTCGGGAGCGTCGTGACAGAGGCAGGCAGCCAAACCGGCGCCTATTATGACAGACCTGGAGGACCGATCTGAAGGACAAAACGCCTCGGGGGGACCCATCCGGTTCCAATGAGTTGCGCCATTGGCACCATTCCCTGCACTCTTCTCAGGCGTGAAACCTCCGGTGACCGAAACCCGTATGGCTTTTCCCCAAGAGATTCACCCATCCCGAAAAGAGTCGTTGGATTTCGAACCCGTTAAGTTGTACTCTATTAGCGCTATGCACCGATTGACTTGGCTGTGGGTGCTGACTGGGCTCCTGCTCGTCATCCCTTCTTCCCCGGCCCAGGCCCAATCCCCGACCTTCTCACTCAACCAGATCGCGGACCGGTTTCCCTCCCGGGGATTCGAACCCCGGGTGGCCTTCTGGCGGGATGTCTTCAGCAAGTATGGCGCCAACCAGGTCATCCTCCACGACACCGACGACTTGAGGCTGATCTACGAGGTGGTCGAGTTCAAAGAGGGCTTCGGCCGCAGCCGAGCCGCCTCCAGGCGCCAGCGGAGGACAGCGCGCGCCCGCATTCACCGCCTGTCGGTTGCCATGAACCGCCTGCGGACCCACGGCCCCGATCCCAAAAACCCCGACGTGGTGCAGCGGG
This sequence comes from Acidobacteriota bacterium, assembly GCA_026706225.1. The sequence goes on along the minus strand of JAPOZE010000309.1, from coordinate 5,991 downwards.
GAATCCTGAAGGTGATCCGCTCCGCGGGCCTGCAACCCACGCGCGCGCTTTTCAGAAAGCTGCGCCACAACATCCATGCCCAGAGAGGCGTGAAGGAACGGTTTCGCAACGGCATCATTCGCTCCGGTCGCTACCTGGAGACCATGGAGTCCATCTTTGAGAAACATGGTCTTCCCAAAGAGCTGGTGCGCCTCCCTCACGTGGAATCCTCCTTCAACTATGCGTCCCGCTCCAGCAAGGGCGCCGCCGGCATCTGGCAGTTCATGCCCAGGACCGGCAGAGCCTACAAGATGCGGGTCGGCCGCAACGTCGATGAACGCCTGGACCCCATCGCCGCTACCGACGGGGCCGCCCGCTATCTGAAAGACGCCTATCGGAAACTGGGAAACTGGCCCTTGGCCATAACCTCGTATAACCATGGCCAGGCCGGGATGGCTCGAGCCAAACGCCGTCACGGGCCCAACCTCCTCAACATCATCGACAAGTACCGGTCCAGGTCGTTCCGCTATGCCAGCAAGAACTTCTACGCCGAGTTTCTGGCTGCCGTCGAGGTCTCCGAGAACTACCGCGCCTACTTCGGTCCGCTGGAGTTGCTGGAGCCCCACCGTTATCGGGAGATCTACCTGGACAAGTCGGTTCGTGTGAGTACTTTCACAGCCATCGAGGGCCTCTCCCGGGATGTCCTGCAGGAATACAACCCGCAATTCAGGCGCCGCCTCTGGACCCGCACCCGGGTCCTGCCCGCGGGTTTCAACCTCCGCATCCCGGCCGCCAAAGGGGAAGAAGCCAGAGTGGCCCTGGCCAAGGCCCCGGCCGTCCGCTGGCGCGGCGCCCCCGCCAAGGTGCCCCCGGACGGCTATCGAATCCGACCAGGGGATTCGTTGGGGGTCATTGCGCGACGCTTCGGGACCTCGGTGAAGGCCATTCAACGATTGAACGACCTGGAGGGCACCCGGATCTATGCCGGCCAGGTTTTGAGGATCCCCGGCTTGCGCCGAGCCTCGGCCGGCCAGGGCGGCTCGTCCGGGTCACGGACGGCCGGAGGAACTTCGGTCGAATCAGCCTCACCGGCGCCGTCCAGCTACCGGGTCCGGCGGGGAGACTCGCTGAGCGTGATTGCCCAAAGATTCGGCACCTCCGTAGGGGCTATCAGACGAATGAACAGCCTCAGGGGATCCCGCATTCACCCGGGCCAGGTACTGAAGCTTTCCGAGTCGCCCCGGGTTCCGAAACAGGCTGCCGGTCCTGACCCGACGACCTCGGCCAAGGCCAAAGTCCAGCCCGGTTCGAAGCAGGCACCCACAACCCGGGCCAAGGCCGAAGCATCGGCCCCTGCCGCGCCGGCGCCGGCATCCCAGCCCAGGCTGTATCGCGTCAGGCGAGGCGATTCGCTGATCATCATCGCCCGGCGTTTCGGGACTTCGGTCGGCGAAATACGGCGGGCCAACCGGCTGAAGGGGTCCCGCATTCTGGTGGGTCAGAAGCTGAAAATACCCGTCCGGGCAACGGCACAAGCCAACGGACGCTACCGGGTGCGACGCGGCGACTCCCTGGACGCCATTGCCAAAAAATTTGGAGTCTCGGTCCGACAGCTCAGGGCGGCCAACGCCATCCGCGGCCATCTGATCCATCCGGGCCAGACCCTGATCGTTCCCACGAACGCTACCACCCCCAAGGCCGACTAACAGTAACTCGACCCTGCCCGGGCTCGCTCCGGTCGTTTGTTCCAAGGGAGCGGTCGCTTCCCAAACCTCCCGTCACGGTTGGCCCGGGCGCCTTCCAGGATCCATGAAATCCAATCCCGTCAGCAAGTTCGTCGAACACCACTTCCGCCACTTCAATGCGGCGGCCCTGTCCGATGCGGCTGAGGGGTACCGGGAATTGATCGCATCCGGGGGCCGCATGCTGATGACCCTTGCCGGGGCCATGAGCACCGCCGAGATCGGGGTCAGCCTGGCGGAGATGATTCGTCAGGAAAAGATCCACGCCATCAGTTGCACCGGGGCCAACCTGGAAGAGGACCTCTTCAACCTGGTGGCCCACGACGAGTATCTCCGCATCCCCAACTATCGAGACCTGACCCCGGAGGCCGAGCAGGATCTCTTCAGCCGATCCTTCAATCGCGTGACCGACACCTGCATTCCGGAAAAGGCCGCCATGCTGAAGCTCGATCACGCCATTCGGGAACTCTGGTACCAGGCCGAATCCGAGGGAAAGAGCTTTTTCCCGCACGAGTATGTCTATCAACTGCTGCGCAGCCGGATTCTGGCCGACTCCTACCAGATCGATCCCAGGGACAGTTGGGTGGTGGCGGCCTGTGAAAAGGACCTGCCCCTGTTCGTGCCGGGCTGGGAAGATTCGACCCTGGGGAACGTCTTCGCCTCCTACTGCATCAAGGGCACCATCAAGAACCCCAATACCGTGCGCGGCGGCATCGAAACCATGGTCTCGCTGGCGGACTGGTATCGAGAGACCTCACGCCAGGGCCCCATCGGCTTCTTTCAGATTGGCGGGGGCATCGCCGGCGACTTCGCCATCTGCGTGGTTCCCATGCTCAAGCTGGATCTGAAGTTGGAGGACACCCCGCTCTGGAGCTATTTCTGCCAGATCAGCGATTCGGTCACCAGCTTCGGCTCCTATTCCGGGGCCGTCCCCAACGAAAAGATCACCTGGGGCAAGCTGGCCGTGGACACCCCCCGCTACGTGATCGAATCGGACGCCACCATCGTGGCGCCCCTGATCTTCGCCTGCGTGCTGGAAAGCTGAAGCTGGCCGGCCATTCCACGATAAACCCTTCCGAAAATACTCCGGTTTCATCCCATGTGGTCCGACCGGCAGGGCTGCCGCCTGGCAAGCCGGCGTCTGCACCTTCGAGGAGCAAGAGTGAAGGAAGGAGGCCCACCCGGGAACGCGGGCGTCCCGCCCGCATGCACTCCCGTTGCCTGCCCCTCAGGTTCCCTGCAATGCGGCGCCCGCCCACCCTTTCGGCCGAGACGCCATGGGCCCGGCCGAAGCAGAGCAGAGTCCCGGAGCCCTTGCCGGTCGAGACCAGGTCGAGCAGATTGCCGAGGCTGTGCCGGTGGGGTGCGGGCGGGACGCCCGCGCTCCCGGGTGGGCCGCAGCCAATCACTCTCCACTACTACAGCTTCATAGGAGGCCGGCCCCAAAGCGTGAGTTCCGGCCTCGCTCGGGGACCGGGGGTGAGGTGGCTGGCCAGGTAGCCCAGGCCGAAGCTGATGCCGAAGGCAATGGGGAAGTAATGAATGAAGTGCACCTCGGTCCAGTTCTGCAGCCAGACCGAGACTCCCAGGGAAGGCAGCGTACCCAGAATCCATCCCCGGAAATGGGCCCGACGGGTCAACATCCCCAGCAGGAACAGCGATAGCACCGGACCGCCGAAGAGACTCAGAAAGGCCGAGGCGGCCTTGAGAATCTCGCCGATCCGCACCGTATAGCAGGCGGCCCCGATGGCGAAGACCCCCAGCACCAGGGTCAGGGTCCGCGCCAGCTTCACCTCGGAACGGCCGGAGACCGCCCGGCGCCGGAAGGGCTTGATGAAGTCGTTCATGATGACCGAGGAGAGCGAGTTGATTCCCGAATCCAGGCTCGACATGGCCGCCGCCAGGATGGCCGTGATCAACAGCCCGGAGACGCCGTCGGGAAGGGCGTGGATCATGAAGTAGGCCAGAATCCGGTCTCCGGTCACACCCTCCGCCAACCGCTCCGGGAAAGCCTCAAAGTAGGCGAACAGGCCCAATCCCACGAACAGCAGCACGTTTATCAGGACGAGATCGATCAGGGAATTCAGGATGGCCGCCTTGGCCATGCCGCGAGCGTCCCGGACCGACAGGAGGCGCTGCACCGATACCTGGTCGGTGCCGTAGTCCTGCATCAGTTGAAACAGGTAGGAGAGAGCCGCACCCAAAGCCGTCATCTCGAACCAGTTCAACTGCCACTGCCAGACGTCCAGGCGCGCCGTCTCGCCGGCCACGGCCATGATTTGCGCCACCCCGCCCGGCACGCCCTCAATCAGAGCCAGGGCCACCCACAGCGCGCCGCCCGCCAGCAGGCTGAACTGGAGCACGTCGGTCCAGATCACCGCCGACAGTCCACCCGCCGTGGCGTAGGCCGTGGCGATGATCCCCATCAGGAAAATGGCGGGATAGAGGCCGATTCCGGTCATGACCGAGAGAGCCAGGGCCGGAGAGTAGATGACCACTCCCAACCAGCCCATGCGGGCCAGGCAGAACAATCCGGCCACGCACAGGCGCGCCCCCCGGCCGTAGCGCAGATCCACGTACTCGTAAGCGGTGGTGACCTGCAACTGTCGGTAGAAGGGATAGAAGATCAGGATCAACAGAGGGGCCACCAGTGGGCTCACCAGGCCGAGCACCACCATCGAGATGTTCTCGCGAAAGGCGACTCCGGGGACTCCCAGAAAGGAAGAGGCGCTGGTGAGGGAGGCGAACATGCTGACTCCAACCGCGAGCCAGGGCATGCGGCGCCCTCCCAGAAAGAAGTCCTCGGTGCTCCGCTGCTTTCCCGCCAGTCTCAGGCCGATCCAGACCAGGGCCGACAGGTAGACCACCAGCACCAGCAGGTTCAACCGGCTGAATTCGACGGCTTCCATTCTCTGCCTCTGTCGGCCGACACCCGGATCTCAAGAAGCGGCGGCAGGCCCCGTCCGGTCCGCATCGACGGGGCGCACCCGGACTTGCCGGCGTGCCCCCTCGAACGTGGTGGCAAGCATACCATGCCGGTACTTCGCCAATGTTTTCACCGAAATACTGCAGCAGCGGCCAGCTAAAACCCGATGCCGAAGGCGCTGACCAGTCCGGAATCGTTCCGCCGCACCTGCACCGGCGGCCGGCTGACGAACCGTTCGTAGATGCTCAGGCTCCAGCTTAGATTCTTGGAGAGCGGCAACCTGAGGGTGCCGTCGTAGGCAAGGCGGTAATCTTCCCTGCTGGCCAGGCTGGGATGCGCCAAGAGCTTGCTGCTGAGTTGTATCCTTCCCCTCAGCACCGTCTTCCACTCCACTCCCACCAACCCCTCTGCAGCGCGGCGCACCGGCGGCTGGGAGGTCTCGAGTTCTCCGCGAAACCGTTCCGCGGCAAGGGTCACGCCCCCCAGCAGGGCCAGTTCGTTCGTCCTGGTCTTGATCAGGGTCCGTCCCAGCCCGCCCCCCAGAGCTGCTCGGAAATTGAGGCGCTGGCGATCGTTGTGCTCAAAGGTAGCCAGAGCGAAACGGAAGACGCGGGGATTGACGAACCAGTCGGCGCGGAGGCCCGCGGTCTGACGGCTGGTGGGGTCGGCATCGTCCTGGCGGCCGAAGATGGAGGAGGCATCCCCCGATATCTTGTAGTGGCCCTGATCGTAGAGACCCTGCGCCAGGAACGAGGACTGATCGAGTTGAGAATTGCCGCGGGTCAGGTTGTAGCCGAGGTCCAGGGTCCCCTCCACCTCCCTCCACAGGCTGCCTCCTTCCTTCTCTGCCTTGGGAGCTATGCCCACAACCCGGTCCTTTTCGACAGAAACCGTCTCCTTGGCGGTTGCGACCGTGAGCTTCCCTTTAGCCAGGACCAGCTTGCCCTGGTACCTGCGCCCGCGTTCGACCTCGACCTCGAACCGGCGGTCGCTGCTGAAGCCTTCCAGTTTCAGCCAATCGATTTGAATGGTGCCCGCGTAGGCGGTCTTCAGAAACACCCTCTGACCGGTCACCTTCTTCACCTCGCCGGTCAAGCGGTCGCTGTTCTCCATCTTCAGAACGTCGACAGCCAGACCGGACGCCGGGCCGCAAAAAAGGAGAAGCCATAGGACGACAATGGAGGGGCGCATGTTGTTGACGAGGTGCACGAGGCACTCCTTAGGAGTTGGGTTCGGACGGGGGAGCGGTTTCCATTGTGAACACCTTCCGGGTAGCATCGATGGCGAGCCAGCACAATCCCGCGAAAACGTAGGCTCCGGCAATGGATTGAAAGAGAATCGGCC
>JAPOZE010000345.1 GCA_026706225.1 Acidobacteriota bacterium | reverse complement strand
CCAACATTCTCAAGGACCTGTGGGAGGACAAGCGGCGCGGCGTGTGCTGGCTCCCCAGAGACGTGTTCAGGGAGTCGGGCTATGAGTTGGACCGGCTGTCCCCCGGCGAGTCGGATCCGGGGTTTCTTGACGGAATCGTCAGGCTGGTGGCCATCACCGGGCGCCAGCTCCGGGATGGATTGCGGTACGTACTGCTCATCCCTGCCCATGAAACCGGCCTGCGCCGATATCTGCTATGGAGCCTGGGCTTGTCCGTGCTCGCGCTGCGCCGCCTCCACAGGACGCCCTCGTTCAGGAACGGCCGGAACATAAGACTGTCGTGGTGGAGTGTCGCCGCGCTCATTCTCCTGACCAGCGTCCTGGCCCGGTCGGATTCCGCCCTGAAGTTCCTCTTCAAGGCCGTCGCCCGCGGCCTGCCCGGCGCCGCGCCGCCGCAAACGGTCAACTCCTTGCACGTTGAGCGCTGAGGGGCGAGGCTGGAAGCGTCATTTCGCACCCTGGAACGAGGATCGGTGAGCCTGCAGCAATGGTCGTGGAATTGGTCTCGCGGGGATGCCGCCGAGACGGAGGTCGCATGCAGTCACTTGGCCGTCGCTGCCCCGCGGCCTGAGTTGGCGCGCAGATCGACAGCCAGCAGTGCGAAAATCGCGAGCACGGCGAGGACGAAACCGCGATAGAGAGCATCCAGCGACTCCAACTGCTGCTGTTCGCAGCCGGATCAATTGCCTTGCTCTCCCTGAACCATCACCGGGATGAGGGCTCCCGGCGAGCCCGGTGGGGCGTTGGGGTCAAAGCCGCCTCCCAGCGCCAGGTGGAGATCGATCCGATTATCCAGCAGGAGATGCCGGAGGGCCAGGATCCGGCTCTTCATGCCGAGGATCCGCCGCTCGGTTTCCAATACCGTCAGCAGGCTGCCCTGACCGTGGCGATAGCGAAGCCGGGCCTGTTTCCGAGCCGCTCGGGCCTCGGCAGCCGATTCTTCCAGCTCACCCAGCCGGTCACGCAGGAAACCCTCCACCGTGAGTGCTGTCTCCACCTCCCCGAAGGCCTGCAGGACGGCGTCGGTATAGATCTCCAGGGCCTCCTCGGAGCGGCTGCGGGCGATGTCGACCTGGCGTCGCAAACGGCCCCCCTGGAAGATCGGCTGAACCAGGTTGCCCAGCAGGCTCCAGACGGCGTAGTTCCCGTTCAACAGGCTCAGCAATGAATCGGTGGCCGTTCCACCGCCGGTCGTGAGACTCAATCGAGGATGAAGGGCCGCTTGAGACTGGACGATGCCTGCATCGGAGGCCAGCAAGCGCCGCTGGGCCGCGATGAGATCGGGCCGTCGGCTGAGGAGCTCGGAGGGAAGACCGGCAGGCACTTCGGAGGAAACCGCGGGGAGACTGTCTCGAACCTTCAAGTCCCCGCCGGGATAGCGCCCGGCCAGGAGTTCGATCTGCAGGATTCCCCGGTCCAATTGCTCGCGGCGGAGAGGAACCAGCGATTCGGCCTCGGACAAGTCTGCCAGGGCCATGCGTAATTCCAAGGCCGTTTGGAACCCCCCCTCGAAGCGCTTTCGGACCCACTGGGAGGTTGTCCGGTAGCTGGCCACCATCTCGCGAGCCAGGCCCAGTTGAAGGTGTGCCGCAGCGGAGGCGAACCAGGCCTTGGCCGTCTGGGCCGCCAGGGAATGCCTGGCCGCCGCAAGGTCCGCCGACCGTGCGGAGGCCAGAGCGCCGGCCTGAACCTGGCCGCTGCGGATTCTTCCCCAAAGGTCCGCCTCCCAGCTTATGTCGAGACCGACTCCCATGAGGGTGTAGGTGGCTCGCGGCACCCGGCCGGCAAATCCGGGAAGGGGCAAGCCGATGAAGTTCTGCCGCTGGCGGCTGCTGTTCAGGGCAAACCCCATGGAGGGCACCAGATCGGCGCCGGCGATTTGGGCCTGGTTGAGTGCCGCCTCCAACCGGTGGGCGGCAGCATGGAGCTGGTGATTCTTGCTCAGGGCCTCCTCGATCAAGGCATCCAGTTGGGGGTCTCCGAACTGTTTCCACCAATGGACGTCGACCGTTCTCTCTGCCGCCTTCCCCGAGTTCCAGACTGCCGGAACCTGCACTCTGGGCTGGCGCCGGGGAGGGGCGCCCGAGCGGTAGCACCCGGTCACCGGAAGAAGGGTGGCGAGAAGCAGAAGGGAAAGTGGCTTCATTGCCATGGCTGATCCCGGTCGGAAACCCGGGCTGGGAAAGCCCGGGCGGGGGAAAATCCGGGCAATCGATTGCCTGGGGCGGCTCCGAGGACTCGGAGTTTCCGGCCCGGTTGCAGGCGCACCCGGTCATACCCGCGGCTTGACCCGCCTATTTTCTCACCGGCAGGGCGGCTGTTTCAATCCCCGATTGAATGGCCACCAGGGCAGAGCAGGCGAAGCGTTGGCCATTCCGGTGCGCGCGGGCCCGGGCAGGCCGCGGGGTACCATCTTGAACAAGAGGTTCACGCCGGAATCCGAAAGCGACGGAAGCGTTGTGGATTGGCAAGGGCGAAGGGACATGAAGCGTCTTGCAGCAACCCTGCCCGCCGGGCGGGATCGCTGCCGGTCGTTCCTTGTGAAGAAGTCCCGCTCATGCCGCCGACGACTTGGGCAGACCCCAGGTAAACAGCTTGAAGAGCAGATTCAAAGCCAGGTTGGAACGCGCCAGGACACTGGTGAGGAGGGCTGCCGCCCAAATGCCGCGCCGCGAGACCGTGACCTCCCGTCCGCTGCTGAAGGTCGGCTTGCGGCTGATGCGCCGCAGGGTCAGCACCGCGAACGCCAAAGGCCACAGGCAGGAACGGCGAATGCCGGTCTCGCGGGTGGGGAGGTTGCCGATGAAGCGCAACCCGTTTGCGAGGTGGTCGCGCGTCATCGCCACCAGCTCGAGAAGTCCCTCGGCGAAGCCCGGATCGGCCATTCCGGGAGAGAGGGAACGGAGGTCGATTCCGGCCCTGCGGAAGACGTCCCGAGGCAGCCAGCATACGCCGCGGCTGCGGTCCTCCCACAGGTCCTTGAGGATGTTGATCATCTGCAGCCCCTGACCGAAGGAGACCGACAGCGGCAACAGATCCTCGCGCCGCTTGTCGATCTCTTCGGAGTGGTCGCAAAACAGCGCCGTCAGGGTTTCGCCGACCACCCCGGCCACGTGATAGCAATAGCGGTTCAACTGGGCCACGTCCCGCAGGCCCTCGGTGCTGGCGCTGCGCTGAAACTCCACCATGCCGCGCGACATGATCCCTACGCAACGGTGTAGCGCCTTGCGCTGGGCAAGGTTGAGCCGCCGCGTGAGGCCAATGACCCGCGGGGTGTTGGCGACCAGGCGCCCGGCGGCGCTGCCGGTTGACGAGGACAACAGCGGGCCGAGCTCACCGGCAAACGAAGCGGGATCATCTCGGCCGGCCACGATCTCGATAAATCGTTCCGAGAATGCCTGCTTCCGTTCCAGGGAAAGCGCCGGTTCGTCTTCGATGGTATCGGCAATCCGGCACAGCAGATAGGCGTTCCCCACCGCCTCGTGCAGGTTGCGCGGCAACTGGGCAATGGTGAGCGCAAAGGTGCGGGCAACACCTTTCAGCATTTCCGCCTGGAATGCCAAGTCGTCCGAGTCCGAAGAGTCCAGGTGACTTGCGGCCATGTCGATGCCGATTCCCTGTGAGCGAACCGAAAACAAGCTGTTCCTGCAGGACGTACCCGGCGACAGGAGCGACCGGATGACCTGAAAGCCCGGCTTGCGAAGGCCGGACAGTCCGCCAACGGAACAACCGTCACCCTCGACACTCAGGGCCGCGCCCAATCGAAGTGTGCCTCCGCAGTTGGGCGATTGGAAAACCGCCTGTCCAAAGCTACCATAGCAAGACGGAAACGGTGCCCGCAATCGCACCCCTGTCCGGCTGTTGAGACATGACCAGCACGCTTGCCAAGTCCGTTATCCATCTCCGGCGCCTTTGTGCCCCCAAGCCCCTGGCTCAAAGGGTCGACATGTCGGGACGGAATGTCATCGTGACCGGAGCCTCTCCCCGGTCCATTGGTTATGAGACTGCCAGGATTCTTGCGGGCTGGGGGGCCCGCGTGGTTGCAACCGGCGTGCGCAACGTGGAACTTGCGGAGAGTTGCCTGAAGAACGACCTGCGCCGAATGGGCGCTGACGAGAACCGGATCACAGTCCACCCGCTCGATCTGTGCGATGTCGACAGCGTCGCCGGTTTCGCAGCCTGGTATCAACGCAGGCATGAGGGAATCCTTCACGTGCTGGTCAACAACGCGGGAACTCACAAGAACGTCCTCAGTCCGCAGAGGAAGCCACCCCTGACACGGGACGGCCTTGAAGTTCACTGGCGCACCAACTACCTGGGAACCTTCCACCTGACGCATCTGCTGCTGCCGTGCCTGAAGCAGAGTGGCCTGGAAAGCGGGGATGCACGGGTGGTCACGGTTTCGTCCCACCTGCACGACCGGGCGAACAACAGGGACCTTTTCCGTGACGGCGAGGGTTACAATTCCTGGGATGCGTACGGGTTGTCGAAACTGGCGCTTGTTCATTTTGCATTCGAGATCGACAGGCGATTCGCTCAGGCATACAACCTGCGATCGGTGGCGCTGCACCCGGGGTCGGTCTACACCAACATCACGCGGATGGCGATTTTGGAAGGAAAGTTCGGATTCTCTGCGGGTCGCACCGGTTTCGCGCTTGCGTCACTGCTGTTGTTGCATCCGAAGTTCGGGGCCCAAACCGTGGTGATGTGCGCAAGCAAGTCTCCCTTGCAGGGCGGAAGCTATTACGAACACTGCAAGATCGCACAACCGAGCGTTCAATGCAGACAGCAGTCCGTCTCGAGAGAGTTGTGGGACCGGTCGGCCGACTGGGTCGAGACTCTCGCCAAACCTCGGAGTGAATGACCATGCGGAAACTTGAAGTTCGCACCGAACCGGTTGAGATCCATGCACCCATCGAGGTCGTCTGGACTGTCCTCACCGAAGTTGACACGTACCGTGACTGGAACCCGTTCACGCCGCAGGTCCGAACCGATTTTTCCATCGGATCGCCCGCAAGTCTGCTGGTGCGCATGGGGCCGGCGAAGTTCAGAATCGCCGAAAGGGTGTGCGCATTCGAGAAACCTCGGCTTATCGCCTGGGAAAGGGCATTCGGAGCGCGTTGGCTTCTGCACGCGGTGCGGGAGCAGCATCTCGAACCGGTCGGACGGAGAGACTGCACCTATCACAACACGGATCGATTGACGGGTGTGCTGGCGCCCATGGTGTTCCTGTGTTTCGGTGGCTACATGCGTCGCGGCTTCGATGATGTGGCCGAGGGATTGAAAGCCCGTGCGGAAGCAATCCAGGCTGAGACCGCAGCGGACCGATAGTGGACGGCTTGCTTCCTTTGGAGGCTACTCCCTGATAGAGTCCCCGTCCGGCGAAGGTTTTCCGCATCTGTGGCGGATCCGGGCAGGGACATCGGTACAATCGGGAAGCGGCACTCTCGACATGCCTGGACCGCAAAAGCATTGTTGGATGCTGATTGACAGGGGCTTGGCCCGCGTTTCCCACCATGACCACGAGTGAATCCGATCTCAACATCACGCTCGGCGTCGAGGAGGAGTTCTTCCTGGTCGACCCCGACACCCGCGACCTGGAGTCCGATCCAAGCCCCGGAATCTTCGAGGCGTGCGAACGGAACCGTGGGCCCCACACGGTCGCCCACGAGGTGTTGCGGACCCAGATCGAGACCAGCACCAGGGTGTGCGGGTCGGTGAGGGAGGCGTGCGAGGCGGTGCGGGAAACCCGCCGCCTGGTGATCGAGGCTGCCGCCGAGCACGGGGTGGCGGTGATGGCGGCCTCGACCCACCCGTTCGCCGAATGGAAGTCACAACTGATCACGCCGCGGGAACGCTACCAGCGATTCGTGGTCACCTTTCAGGAGAGCGTGCGGCAGCTACTCATCGGCGGCATGCACATCCACGCAGGCTTCGGCGGCCCCGACTCGCGGATCCGGGTCATGACGGCGATGCGGCCCTACCTGCCGCTGCTCCACGCGCTGTCAACGTCCTCGCCGTTCCACGGCGGGCGCGAGACCGGCTTCAAGTCCAACCGCCTGAACATCCTGGGAGTGCTGCCCCGCACCAGCCTGCCGGGCCCGCTGTCGTCGCGGGCGGAGTATGAACGTCTCTTGGCGACCTACCAGCGCATGCGTTTCATCCAGAGCGGCAGCGAGCTGTGGTGGGACATCCGACCCTCCCAAAACTTTCCGACGGTGGAGATACGGATCTGCGACGTTTGCCCGCGCCTCGACGACGTGTCAAGTATCGTGGCACTCTACGCTTCGCTGGTCCGGCGCCTGTCGCGCCTCGACAGCGCAGGCCTGCTGCCTCCCGATCCGCCGACCGAATTGATCGCGGAGAACCGCTGGCTTGCCCAGCGCTACGGGGTGCTGGCCTTCTTCGGTGACCTGTACGGCGCCGAGGAACGGGTGGACATCGAAGACTACACCGCGCGGCTGGTGGAGGATCTGGCGGAGGATGCCCGCGAGCTCGGCTGTGAGCGGGAGCTTGGCCACGTGCTTACCATCGTTCGGGAAGACAGCGGCGCCGACCGCCAGCTCGACCATTTTCGGCTCCGCCGGCTGGAGGGCGACACCGAGCAGGAAGCGCTGCGGGCCGTGGTCGACCTGGTGATTGCCGAGACCCGCCAGGGAGTCGGCGCCGATGGCTAGCGTAAGGTGGTGAGCTGTTGGCGACTTCCCGCTCTCCAGCCATTCCAAGAATCTCTGTAAATTATGGGAACTACCTCGAATCGTAACCAAGGGGTTCCCGAGGCGGTGTGAGTGAGACGAACCGACTTCAGCAAAAAACCTGTTCTTTCTCTGTTCCTGGCCTTTTAGCGGGGTATTCTTGAGATACCAAAAAGGATTATTAGACCACCGATGAGAAGTGTCGTCAGCGCTGATTTTGCAACAGGGCCATCACCATAGAGCCCCACCACGGCCACGCACACAGTCCAGACGATGAGCACAAGCGCTGGACCTGTAGCTTGCAAATTGATGGAAAGCGATTTCAGGAATTGCCACATAACGAGTACTCCTGAGCAGTCTCTAGGGGGTGTTTGAATTTAGTAAATAGGAAGGAAAAATCGATGAGCATATGGTCTTCCCCACCCAGCACGAGTAAGATAGTAACCGAAGCCGCCCTTGAAAAACGCCTTCAGGAACTAGGGCTTATTCCTGTCTCGAACC
>JAPOZE010000560.1 GCA_026706225.1 Acidobacteriota bacterium | reverse complement strand
TGATCCCGCGGTTCCCGCCTCCGCTACGAACGATGCCAAAGTTCGGATCGGCGACATTGGTACTGGCCCCGCCGGAATTGGCGTGGTTCAACAGGTTGCTGATGTAGGCTTCGAGCTTGAAGTAGGGGCTCTGCTCCAGGGCGGGAATGAGTTTCCACTCCTTGAAGATGTTGACGTGGAAATCCCATCGGTTGGGATGCCTGAGGGCGCCCCGGGGAGCTGTCCCGTAGCGGCTCTCGGGCGGCAGCGCAAAGCATCCCCGATTCCAGAGCTGCCCTCTCCCCTCGAAACCGGTGTCGTTGGGATTGCAGCCTCCCACCAGGTCGGGCCGGGCGCCGTCCCCGCGGAGCTTGAGGGCGGGATGGTTTCCGCCGCTGAAGACCGGAATAAACCTCCCGCGTCCACCGGTTCTGAATTGAGGGACAAGCGTCCAGTCGCCGATCAGGTGATGGAGCCAGGTCGACGCGCCGGAAGCGAACTGCTGGCCCTTTCCAAACGGCAGCGGCACCACCGCCAGCCAGCGAGAGGTAAGGTCGGGGACGCCCGCCTGCCACCCGTAGTCGTTGTGGCGCTGACCGGCGCTGGACTGGAAGAAGCCGGAAGAGGAGCCGAACAGGCCGCCCTGGACATCGTTCAGGCTCTTGGACCAGTTGAACCAGCCTCGGAAGTAGATCCCGCTGGAGAACTGCCGGGTCAACTCCAGTTGCAGGGCGTTGTACTTGGAGTTGCCTCCCAGTTGCAGGGCGTGGACGTTGGCGAACTTGGACGGGTCGAAGGGCTGATAGCTGCTGCCCGGACGGATGGCCTGCAGGTCTTCGATGTAGGGCCAGGAAACTCCCCTGGACCCCACCCAGGAGGCCCGCCCCGACCAGCCGAGGCCGAACTCCTTCTCCAGGGTGATGTTCCACTGCTGGTCATAGGGCCAGTTGTTCTTGCGCAGGTCGACGTCGGCGGAAGTCAGGCTGGTGGGCCCCACCTGCCCTGCCGGGAAGGGGCGCTCCCAGGTAAAGCTGGGAACCCCGTTGACGATCTCGTTGTCCTGGAACAACTCGCTGAACTGATAGGGCCCCCAGACGTGACCGGCCAGGATTCCGGCGCGGTCGAACTCCCCGAAGACGTTGGCGATGGCCCAGGCAGTGGACTTCACGAAGGGCACGTGGAAGACGCCGTAGCCGCCCCGGATGACAAGGCTGTCGGTGGCGCGGAAAGCCAAGCCCAAGCGAGGATCGACCAGGACACTCTTGAAGTTCCTCAAGCCGGAGGGATAGCCGGCCTCCCCGGCCGTGACCACTTCAATGGGAAAGTTGGGAGCGATGGCCTGCATCGACCGGTCGTTGGGCACCACCACTCTGGCCGTAGCCAGGTCGAAGTTGTAAATGGTATCGCCCAGGACCTCGGAAGGAACCCCGTAGTGCTGGAAGCGGATTCCAGGCGTGATGGTGAGCCGGGGCGTCACCTTCCAATCGTCCTGGAAGAAGAAGCCGAACTCGTTGTGGCGGGCTTCGGCCCTGGGACGGACACCGTCGATCTGGGTCGTGAAGGGCAGTCCCAGCAGCAGATCTCCAAAATCGTAGCCGGTAAACCTTCCGTTGAAGTCGAAGATCCCGAACGGCGCCGGAATGCTGATGGTGCTGAACATGTGCGGGGACTGGTGGCGAAATTCGATTCCGGTCTTGAAGAGGTGGGTTCCCCGGTTGACGGAGATATTGTTTCGCCACTGCTGGACCTCGCCATCCTCGTAGTCGGTCTCACCCGAAAAGAGCGACCCGATGAGGGTGGACGGCAAGGGGTTGAAGGATCCCAGATGGGAGCTGAGCTGCCGCCCCAGGGTGCGCACCTTGATGTGGGGGGTTCCCACCCCTTCCCGCAGGACGCGGCCGCCCAACTCCGTGACTCCCAGGATCTGGGTCAGGTAATCCCGCCCCTGCACGTCTCCGACCGCCCAGACCGACTGCTGCCGGTTCCAGGCATATTGGAATTCGTTGACCACGT
Source organism: Acidobacteriota bacterium (assembly GCA_026706225.1). Next base: position 5,282 of record JAPOZE010000560.1, on the reverse strand, counting down.
TGGCCCCGAAGGTGTGGCTGTTGGAGATGCTGAGGGCCCGGGTGTTCCCCCTTTCCACGAAGCCCGCGTTGGGAAACGGGTCGCCGCGGCCTTCGGGAGAGACGTTGTTGTAGCGGTAGTGGGCGATGGTCAGCGTGTTGGTATCGGTGATGGCGTGGTCGAAGGTGTACTTCTGCCAGTTGTTGTCGGATGCGTTGTAGGAAATGTAGCGGAAGTTATCGAACAACGCCCCCGGTGGTCCATAGTTGGGCAGAGGCAGAACGCCGGTGTTGTCCAGGACTCTTCGGGCAATGGGGCTGATCATGCTCTCCGGCACAATGTTCCCCGGGAAGGGCTGCTGAATCCCGTTGACCACGTTGTAGGGGTTGGTGGGACAGGGCACGGTGGGGTTGGGATTGGCGGCGCTGGGGAACACGCAGTTGGAGAAGGCAATGAACTCGTTGAGGTCACCTCTCCGCATCGCGGCAGTGGGAACCACGCGGCCCCGATTGAAGACCGGGTTCTCCCTGGAGGCCGGCTGATAGAGAAAGTGGAAAAAGGTCTTGTTGCGGCCGTCATAGATCTTGGGGACCCAGACGGGGCCGCTGGCCTCGTAAGACCATCGCTTGGACGTCTTGGAAGGCGGCCTGGGACCTGAATTGCCGGAAGGCAGGGCATTGAGAGCCGCATTGCGAAACTCCCCGAAGATCTCGCCGTGAAACTGGTTGGTTCCCTGCTTGCCGATGCCGAAAACGTTGGTCGGCACCCGATACTCTGCGGCGGCGTTGAAGTCGACCTGGTGGACTTCCTGCAGGGTCTCCTGGGTGGCCCGGAAAGAACCGTAGGCGTTGGTGGGGATTCCGTCCTGCTCCTCGCTCAGGTTGTTGGCGAAGCCGCCGTGCACCTGGGCCCGAGCCTCGGTACCGGGGTTCTGGTAGATATTGTAGATGAGGGCGGCACCGATGTTGGCTCCGTAGACCTCCTGATTTCCCAGGCGGTGCTTGATGACCGACGTATCGGTGTCGATGGTGGCCCCTTCCTCCGAAACCGTGATCTCGGTGGCCTGCTCGCCGATTTCCAGCTCGACGTCCACCCGGCGGACGTCGCCGGCATAGACCACCACTCCGGTGTTGACGTAGCGCTTGAAGCCCGGCAGCGTCACCGCAATGGTGTAGGTGCCGTTGTCGAGTCCTCTCAATTCGTAGTCTCCGACCTCGGTGGTCACCGTGGTGCGAGAGATGCCGCTGGCCTCGTTGGTGGCCGTGACTTCGGCGCTGACAATGGCGGCGCCGCTGGGATCGGTAACGGTCCCGCGGAAACCGGACAACTGGACCTGGGCGTCCAGCAGGGCCGCGTTGAACGACAGGCCCGCGACCAGCGCCGGAATCAAGGTCAGGATCAGAAAAGCCTTGTTGGAAAGTAGAGACCTCATGGGGTTCGTTACCTCCGATTGGGTTTGAGGGAGACTAATGTTCTTTAAGTGCGCTCAAGCCAAAGTTCGGTTGGAGTCGGTAGCGGGTTTCGATGCCGCTCAATGACCACAACCCGTCAACCAAGCTGCAATTTGACTACCATTGAAGACTAAACGAAATGTTTCTTGCAAAGTACCACAATCGTTAGAAGATAGACAGCACTTTGCGTCTTGGGCCAACTGAAATATCGTCCCCGGACTTCCGCAATAATACAGCATCCCGGATCTCTCTACAGAATCTCGTAGCAGGCCACCGACCCGCCAAGTTGCGCCCCCAAGCTAGGGCGCGGCAGAGGCCTCTTCCTCCACGACGACGTGATAGCGATTGGTTCTCAGTCCGGAAAGGCGCTGCCGCCGGCCGCTGGGCCATTGGACGGTGGCTTCCACTCGTTCGGGGCCGGCTTCCCCCAGCCCAAAGGTCAGGCGCTTATCGTGGGAGGCCAGGAAGCTCCCCCCTCCGGTCAGCCATCGGACGTTCTTGCCTTCCCCCCAGTCGATCTCCACCCGGGCGCCGATGGCATCGCGGCTGCTTCGGGTTCCCTCCAGACGGAAGCCGATCCAGGTCGAGTCCTGGCCCCGGTTGTTGCGCAGCAGCAGCGGGCGCCGGTTGAGCCGGACCAGCAGCGCGTCGGAATCGCCGTCGTTGTCGTAGTCGCCGGTGGCCAGGCCTCGAGCCGCATGTCCGGTCCTGAAGACGGGACCGGCCCGCTCCGCCAGGTCCTGCAGCCTCCCCTGGCCGTCGTTGCCCAGCAGCAGGGGGAGCTGCCGATAGGTGATGTCTCTGCGGGCCAGTTCGATGGTCCGGGTGACGTGGCCGTTGACGATGATCAGGTCCTGGTGGCTGTCGTTGTCGTAGTCGATGAAGCGAACCCCCCAACCCACGTAGGGCACGGTGAACCGGGTGAGTCCCGAGCTCCGCGAAAGCTCCCGGAAGGGAAATTTTCCTCCGTTGCGATAGAGGGCGTGAAACTCGTCGTGAAAGTTGGTGACCACGAAATCGGGGTTGCCGTCTCCGTCGAAGTCTCCGGCGTCGATGCCCATGCCCGACCGGGCCACCCCCTCCGAGTTGAAGGCCATGTCGGCCTCGAAACCCACCTCTTCGAAAGTCCCGTCCTGCTGGTTGAGAAAAAGCAGGTTGGGGGTGGCGTCTCCGGCGACCAACAGGTCCTGCCAACCGTCGCCGTCGGCATCGATGCTCACCACCCCGAAGGCCCGGCTCTTGTGCCCGTCAATCCCGGAGGCCTTGCTGACATCCTCGAAAGCGCCGTCGCCCCGGTTGCGGAACAGCCTGGACCGGCTGGGAGTGTAGGATTTCTGATCGCAATAGGCGGGAATCCCCTTGTGATCGCAGGTAATGGGGTTGGCGAAGGACAGCTCGGCGTAGTTGCACACGAACAGGTCCAGCAGGCCGTCCCGGTCATAGTCGATCCAGGCCGCGCTGGCCCCCCAGCGTTCCGGGTTCTCGACACCGGCGCTATCGGTTGCATTTTCGAAGGTGCCGTCGCCGTTGTTGCGAAACAGGGCCGAGGAGGGAAACCCGGTGACGTAGAGATCCTGATCGCCGTCGTTGTCGTAGTCGGCGGCCGCCGCCCCCATGCCGTAGAAGCCGACCTCTGCGACGCCCGCTCGGCCGGCAACATCCTCGAATCCACCCTGGCCCTGATTGCGATAGAGCGCATTGCGCACCGGCGTCGGGCTCTTGCCTCTGGGGGTCTCGCCTCCGTTCACCAGGTAGATGTCCAGCAGTCCGTCCCCGTCAAAGTCCAGGAAGGCCGCCCCCCCGCAGGAGGTTTCGATCAGGAAGCGGTCCGGGGACTCGCCGTTGAAGTGCTTCCAGGCAATGCCGGCCGGGCCGGCCATGTCGGTGAAGGCGGGAGTCCCGGCGGTCGCTCCGCCCTGTTCGGCCTGGCTTGGCGGATTCATGGGAAGGACCCCCAGGATCCCAAGCAGCAGCACCGTCCGGGGAAGCCGGGACCTGGTATCGATGCGACTATGGCAGGACAGGGTCAAGGGAGGTTTACCCCCAGGTGGGGCCTATGCAACAAAGCTGGTGGGCACGCTTGCAGAAGGAAATTATACCAGCAAGGGCGGGGCTCAAGCCGGGGCCGGTCGGGCCGGAACTTTCAGGAAGCGGGCAAGGGGGCCGGGCTCGCGGGGACCGACTGCTGTTCCCGCTCCTGCCGGACTTCCGCCTCCAGCCAGGAAAGGACTCGGCTCAACTTCTCCATGCCTTCCCGAATCTGGCCGGCGGTGACAATCAGAGGCGGGGCGATCATCAGCAGATTGGCGCGAGCCAGCAGGTGCAACCCCTCCGCCCAGGCCCGACGGCGAATGCGGATGGGCAACTGGGCATCCACAACCGGCGGAGCCAGCGGCTGCCGGGTAGCCCGGTCGATTACCAGCTCCAGGCAGGTCAGCAGACCCTTGCCCCGGACGTCGCCGATAATGGGGTGCTCTTGCTTGAGGGCCAGCAATTCCTCCATCAGCAGCCGGCCCATTTTCCGGGCGTTGTCAACGCAGCCTTCCTCCCGATAGGCGAGCAGGCAGGCGCGGGCCGCGGCGGTGGCCAGGGGACTGGCTGCATAGGTGCTGCCGATCGGAAGCATGCGGCTCTCGAAATGGCGGCTGATATGGGGACGAACCACCACGGCGCCCATGGGGACATAGCCGGAGGTGATTCCCTTGGCCATGACCATCAGGTCGGGAACCACCGAGTCGTGGTTGACGCCGAACCAGGCGCCGGTGCGTCCGAAGCCGGTAATGACCTCATCGGCGATCAGCAGGATTCCGTGGCGGTCGCACAGGTCCCGCAGACCGGCCAGGTAGCCCTCCGGAAGGGGAAAGCCTCCGGCGGCCCCGGTGAACGGCTCCACGATCACCGCGGCCACGGTGGCTGGGTTTTCCAGCTCGATCTGACTCTCCAGGGCCTTGAGGCAGTGAGTGCCGCAATCTGGGCTGGTGAGCCCGAAATCACAGCGATAGCAGTAGGGGTCGAAAAAGCGGACGGCCCCCGGCGGCCCGGGTTCCACCGCCATGCGCCGGGGATCCCCGGCGGTGCCCAGGGTGGCAAAGGTGGTCCCGTGATAGCTGCGGTACTTGGCAAAGATCTTGGGCCGGCCGGTCACCATGCGGGCCATGATGAAGGCCAGCTCGTTGGCCTCGCTGCCGCTGTTGACAAACATGCATTTTTCGAGGTCCCCCGGAACCAGGGCCGTCAGTTCGTCCGACAGCAGGGACCTCTCGGCGGTAAGGAGCTGGGGGGAGATGCAGCAGGCCTGTTCGGCCTGCCCTTTAATGGCCTCGATGACACGACGGTTTCCGTGCCCGAGGTTGCAGTTGAACAACTGCGAGAGAAAGTCGAGGTAGCGACGGCCCTGGCGGTCGTGGAAGTAGACGCCCTTAGCCCCGGCAAACTCCAACACCGGGTCCTCACACTCCTGGACCGTCCAGGGAATGAAGATGTGCTGGCGATCGGCTGCCATTTTGAAATGCGGGGCACTCGATCCGGAAACCGGCCGGGGCGCCGGCAGAACTCCACCCCGCCGGCGCCCGAAGCCGATGCCGCCCTTTCAGGTCACTGCGGCTCCATTCCTTGAGCTAGAGCCGTCAAACCTCCAGGTTGTACCCCTGCTCCTCGTGGAGAGATATATCCAACCCCTCGGTCTCGACCTCTTTGGAGGCCCGCAGGCCGATGATCCCATCCACCACCTTCAGGAGGATGAAGGAAATCACGCCGCTGTAGACCAGGGTGACCACGACGCCGATGACCTGGACTCCGAACTGGGAACCGATGGTCATGCCCTCTGCCAGACCTTGCCCGCCCAGACCTTCG
>JAPOZE010000622.1 GCA_026706225.1 Acidobacteriota bacterium | reverse complement strand
TGAAACCGATGGAGAACGGTCGGGGTCTGATCGCGGGAACCGTCGTCCACCACGATCACCCGGATCGAACTCAACAGGGGGCTGTCTCCCAGGACTCGCAAGCGGGTCAGGCTGGCGTGAACCAGAGATTGTTCATTGTAGACGGGAACAATGACCGAGAGTGTGGTGGTCGGTGTCATGGCGCGGGGCGCATTTTAGAACGTCGCCGGGGTCAAGGCAACGCGTAGGAGCGGCAGTGTCCCTCAATTGCGGCAACCGGCGTTTTCTGATTGAATGGTTCGAACGGGGGCGGCGGGGCAGCCGCCCCGCGACGCGGCCATCGATTCGACCGGAGCGGGAAGGGAAGCGTGGTCCTGGGACGAACCATCCTGGTTACGGGTGGGGCCGGCTATGTCGGCAGTCATGTCTGCAAGTCGCTGGCAGCCGAAGGTTTCCGCCCGGTAGCGGTGGACAGTCTCTCCCGTGGACATGAATCGGCCGTAAAGTGGGGACCGCTCGAAAGGGTCGATCTGACGGATGAGGCTCGATTGAAGGGAGTGATCGAGCGCTATCGGACCGGCGGGGTCATGCATCTTGCGGACCTGTGTGACGTCGGCGAGTCGGTGACGGATCCGGCCAGCTACTACCACAACAACCTGGTGGGAAGCCTGAACCTGCTGAAGGGAATGCTGGATCAGGGGATACGGTCCATCGTCTTTTCCAGCAGTTGCGCCATCTATGGAGTGCCCGGGACGATTCCGATTCCGGAGACTCAGGCCAAGGTTCCGATCACGCCCTACGGGGTAGGCAAGTTGGTGGTGGAGCACATGCTGCGGGATTTCAGCATGGCCTACGGCATTAACTACGTCTGCCTGAGGTTCTTCAATGCCGCCGGGGCCGACCCGGAAGGCGAGATCGGCGAAAGCCATCGACCCGAAACTCACGTGATTCCCCTGGCCATAGAATCGGCCCTTGGCGGAAGAAGCCATTTTGAGATTTTCGGGACGGATTACGAAACGCCTGACGGTACGGCGGTTCGGGACTTTGTCCACGTTTCGGATCTGGCCGCGGCCCATGTGTTGGCCCTGCGCCATTTGTCGGAAGGCGGCCGGAGTGCGGCGCTGAATTTGGGGACAGGTCAGGGACACTCGGTGAAGCAGATCGTTGCGGCGGTTGAACGGCTTTCGGGCAGACCGGTCCCTGTCAAAGAGGGCTCGCGGCGGACCGGAGACGCTTCGACCCTGGTGGCCGATGTCTCCCGGGCCTTCAAGGTTCTGGGCTGGACCCCGCAATACGCCACCCTGGACGACATCATTGCGACCGCGCTGAACTGGCACCGCAAACCCCTATTCGACTGACCGCTTCCGGACACTCGAGAGGGGTATCAGGGACCTCATGGATTTTGTTCCCGCTTGGAAAGACACCTGGCTTCTGCTTCAATTCGCCGGCCTGTTCGGCGTCAGCGGCTGGTCGACCTACAGGCTCGCGGTTGGGCGGCTCAAGGAACCAGTCTTGTCGGGCGCACCCTTCGGCGCCCGCCTCGACCTGTTCACGAACCTGATCGGTCCGGCCTTGCTCAGCGCTGTCTGCGGATTGATGGTGACCTCCTGTTTCCTCATGCTGAGCGCTCAACTGGGTGTGGCTCGCATCCGCTATCTATTTGTGATGTTGGCCCTCTACAGCCTGGTCTGTCTGGCCTGGCTTTTGAAGTCGAGGGCCCTGCAATGGCGCCTGCCGGCCTGGAGGCGGCTGCGACCCGGGTGGAGCGACTTGTGGCTGGCGGGCATCCTGCTGCTGGGTGTGTTCACCTTCGGAAGGACCGCCGAGTATGTCGCCAGCCAGAGAGATCCCGGGGAGCATGCCAACATTGCGGTGCGCCTGGCCCAGGAGCAGAGCCTGCGCTTCAACGATCCCGACTTCCGGAAATTCGATGAGGACCGGCAGAAACTGTTCCTGCCGGTCCTGCTTGAAAATGCGCTTTACCTGGAAGCCGTGCCCGGATTTTCGCTGCTGGATGCGGAGACCGGGGAAATGTTGCCGCAGTATCTGCACCTGTTTCCGCTCTGGCTGTCCCTGGCATTCAAGATCTGGAGGTTCGACGGACTGTTCGGTTTCAATGTCCTGCTGGGCCTGCTGAGTCTCTTGCTGGTGGTTGCCTTGGCCGTTGAGGTGTTTCGTTCCAGGACGGTCGGGTTGGTGGCCTCCGGTCTGCTTTGCCTGAACCTGGGCCAGATCTGGCTGGTGCGAAGTCCCTTCAGCGAGACCCTGGCCCAGGTCCTGCTGCTGGCCGGAGTCTGGATGCTGACCCTGGCCGTTTCGCGTCGCCAACGAGGTCTGGGCTTCCTGTCGGGATTGGTGTTCGGATTGAGCCTGATGGTGCGTATCGACTCCGTGCTGGCGATCCTGGCGGTGTCGGCGTTCCTGATCCTGGCCCGAACGGGGCTGGCCGGAAGGGCCGGATGGGCGGTTCGCCCTGTCGCGGCGGGTTTGACTGTCGGTGTCGGCTATTCACTGACCCATATCGCCCTGTTTGCCTATCCCTACGTGCTGTCCATTCTGCACAACCAGGGTGTGCTCTCCTTTCTTGACCGCCAATGGCGTTGGCTGCTGGCGCTTGCGTTGCTGGCAACCATCGCGGCGTGGTCTTCCAAGCCATGGATGAGAGCCTGGCAGGATAGAGGGTTTCCCACCCCCGCCTCTTGGGGAGGTCCCGCCATCCGGCGCCGGATCGTCTTTGTGAGCCTCTCGGGTTTGTTGATCATTGCCTTCGCGTGGGGATATTTTTTCCGCCCCATGATGGACCCGGGCGCCGACCTGTTGCCTCTGGCGCCCCCTCACCAGGGATTTCTGCCCTACTACGACGAGTTGAACCTGGTTCGGCTGGGATGGTATCTCTCTCCCCTGGGCCTGTGTCTGGCCCTTCTCGGCGCTATCCTGGCACTGCGGCAAGTCGTGTTGAAACAGCAGGTTCGTCCCTTGCCGCTCTTGCTCCTGCTGGCGGCTTTCCTGCTGTTCTACGGCTACAAGTCTCGCGCCTTTCCCGACAACTACTGGGTCATCCGGCGCTACGCCGAGGTCGCGATTCCGGCGATGCTCATCCTGGCAGGCCTGGCGATGCAGCGCTTGTATCGATTGGGTTCCGTCCACCCCAGGCTGTGGGCGCGATCGGATTCCCGTCGATTCCTCTTGCGGGCTTGCGGGCTGGGGGTTTTGACCGTCATGGCCGCCACCCAGACGGTGGCGGCCTGGCCCTTTCTCCGCCAGGCAGAGCTGGGCGGATCATGGTCGCAAATGGCAGCCTTGGCCAGCCGAACCAGAGAAGCGGATGTGATCCTGTTCGAACACGGCCGCGCTCAGGAGTTTTTTCTGGGACCACTGAGGAACGTGTTCGGACAGACTGCGTTTCCTCTTGCCCACACCAGGCCCGATCCTGACTCGTTTGAACGGGTGGTCGGGGAATTTCTGGCCGAAAAGAGGCGAGTCTTTATTATTTCCTCCGAGGAGTGGACATCCCTGGACAGCTCCAAGTACTTCTTCGAGCCCAGAGAGCGGTTCTATTTTGCCAGCGACGTGGTTGAACGGACCTTTGAGCGTCTGCCCCAGCGAATGCAGGAAGTGCAGTACAGCCTTCAGATCTACGAGGTCAAACCCCGTCCACAGGCAGGGCCGAAGAACTACGAGGCTCTCATTGCGCACTCCAATTTCGGCTATGCGTCAGAAGGATTCCACCAGTCGGAATTCGGGGCGGGCGGGAATGCATACCGGTGGAGCCAGGGGGATGCGTCGGTGGAATTGTCGGAAATCGATGGGTCTTATCCGGCAGTTCTGATCGCGCGACTGGCTCGCCCGGATATGGGGCCTGCAACCGAATCTCCGGTAGGCGTCCGGTTGAACGGCCAGGATCTGGGGGCGGTGAATCTTTCTCCGAGATTCAAGGACTACAAAATCCCGATCAGAAGATCCCAGTTGGCTCGAGGGGAGAGAAACCGGGTTGAATTTCAGTCCCATTCATTCAACCCAGCGGCCCTTCAGGGTTGGGAGGATACTCGTGACCTGGGGTTTATGCTGGATTGCATCAAGCTTCAATCCCTGGTGCCGATGGGAGGAACCCGTGCCTATCAGGTGGATTTCGGCACGGAGTGCGATGGGACACAACGGATGGGTTTCTATCCAACCGAAGCCGACGGGTATTCCTGGGCGGGAATTGCCCCCAGCCTGGTCTGGCCGTTTCCGCTGGACCCCGGTCGGAACTACCGGCTGGTGATCCGTACCGTCAAATCGAATCCGGATCCCGAATTCAGACAATTTCTCACGGTTTGGGTCAATGAGGTGAAACTGGACACCCGGGAGCTGATCGGGGTCGGGGACCAGTTCCGCAACTATGCATTCCCCATTTCGCCCGGAGCCCTTGACCGGAAAACGCCGACGATTCGCCTTCGGGTGAGTCCAGTCTGGAATCCCAGCCTGGCGGGGGTGTCCCCGGATTACAGAAACCTGGGGAGTGCCGTTCAATGGCTCAGGATTGAAGAGTTGTGACCCTCAGGAAAATGAAGTGGGTTCCAACGCTGTAGGGCATTGTTGGAGTGGTGATGGAATTTACCGGTGAGAGAATCATCCCCGGAAGCGTCGATGACGACCTCCTGAACGAGCATCTCTGCCGCTACAGGTTCGCTCAGCTCCTGGTGGAGGACAAGGTGGTCCTGGACGTCGGCTCAGGAGTCGGCTATGGCTCGAAGGTCCTGGCTGAGAAGGCGGGTTCCGTCCTTGCCCTGGACGTCGCGGAAGAAGCGGTCCGCTACGCCGGTGAGCGGTATGCCGGGGAGAATATCGAGCTGGTGGTCGGCGACTGCCATGAACTGCCGCTGGCCAGCGGCAGTATGGACGTGGTGGTCAGTTTTGAGTTGATCGAGCATTTGCAGGCCCAGGAAGCCCATCTGCGCGAGGTCAGCCGGGTCCTCAAGCCGGAAGGATTCACGGTCATTTCCACACCGAATCGAATCTTCTACAGCCAGGAGAGCAGCCAGGCCAATCCGTTCCACACCCATGAGTTCGACTTCCAGGAGTTCCTCGACTTCCTGACGTCCGTGTTCAGTTCCGTGCACATCTATTTTCAGAATCACACCGCAGGCCTGATAGTCGGGAACCCCAGCCTTTACCAGGAGGTAAGGACCCGCCTCGAGGAGGAAGCCGGCGATCTGGAAACGACTTCCAACTATTTCGTAGCCGTTTGCACCCATGGCCCGGAATATCAGCCCGCATCCGGAAACTTCTGCCTGCTGCCGGGGACCGGCAACCTGTTGCGAGACCGGCAGCGGGATATTCAGCGGCTGGAAGATGAAGTCTCCAAGCTCGACCGCGCTTTGATCCGACTTCAGGGAGAGTACGAGGAACGGACGGGCTGGGCGCAGCAGTTGAACCGGCAGGTCAAGTCGAGGGATCGGGCCCTGATGCGCCTGCGTTCGGAATTTGAGGATCGCAGCCGATGGGCGGAGGAGTTGTCCCGACAATTGGAAGGGAAAGACCAGGCAATCGTGAAACTTCAGTCCGAATTCGAGGAGCGCACCCAGTGGGCTCTGGAGATGGACGCCAAGCTGGAGGCGATCCGGCAGTCAAAGCTCTACCGGTTGGCCAGGTTGCTGGGATTGAAGGTGAAGGCCTGATGGTTCAAGCAAGGTAGACCAGGACGTCTTTCTGGTTCCCGAGATCGCGGGCGGCCGGAGTGATGATGGACTTTCCGTCGACGTGAATCTTGCGGTCCTCCTTGACTGCCTGCCGGATATCATCCTCACAAACGAAGCCGGCCGGTTCCGGCGGATCCGGGGCCGTCTCGGGGGGCTTCGGCTCGGCTGGTGGTGGCGCCGGTTCGGGCGGTCGCTGGAATTCGAGCCGGCGGTCCGCCATCAGGCGATCCACCAGGGCCGAGACCTCTCCCCGATCGATGGGGTTGACCTGTGGTTGCGGAACGCTGGTGGCCTGGGATGAGCCCTCCCCGAGATCCTGAGTGCGGCTGTAGGCCACCCGCTTGATGTTGATCAGGTGAAATGGGGAAATGTTGTCGGATGTGATGTTGCCGCCAAGGGTTCCGCATCCCAGTGTCATGCTCGGAAAGAGCCGGGTGGTGTAGCCCACGGCTCCCAGGGCCGCCTGGGTATTGACGACGATTCGAAAGACGGGTTTCTGCAGACCGAATTGCCGAACTATTTCGTCGTTTTTGGAGTGGATCGCCAGGGTGTGTCCCAACCCTCCGTAGTTGATCAACTCGATACATCGATCGCAGGCCGCCTGCCAGTCTTTTTCCACGTAAAACGCCAGAATGGGAGAGAGCTTTTCCATGGACAGGGGATAGTCGCGACCGACGCCGGAGAGTGGGGCTACGAGGACGCGGGTTCCCTCCTGAATCCGGATCCCGGCCAGGGCGGCAATGGTTGCTGCCGGCTTGCCCACGATCTTGGGGTTCACCGTTCTCCTGGCTGTGACGACGACTTGGCCCAGAGCCTCGATTTCCTGTCGGTTCAGGAATTGACCCCCGTTGCGTTTGATTTCTTCGATCACCCGATCCTTTATGGCGGCATCGGTGACAATGGCCTGCTCTGAAGAACAGAGTGTGCCGTTGTCAAAGCACTTGCCGGCGAAAATGTCCTGAATGGCTTGCGCGATGTCTGCCGAGGATTCGACATAGGCGGGAACGTTGCCCGGACCCACCCCAAAGGCAGGCTTTCCCACGCTGTAGGCGGCCTTGACAAGCCCGTGTCCTCCCGTCGCCAGGATTAACGCGGTCTTGCGATGGCTCATCAGCTCCCGTGTTCCTTCAATGGTGGATTGCGACAGACACCCAATCGCACCCTCAGGCGCACCGGCTGCGGTAGCGGCCTCTGACAAGATTCTGCCGGCCTCCTGGATGCAGCCTGCAGCCGAGGGGGGGGGGCTGAAAACGATGCTGTTACGGCCCTTTAACGCAATCAGGGCCTTGTTTATGGTGGTGGAAGTCGGGTTGGTGGAGGGAATTATGGCGGCAATGACCCCGACCGGCGAGGCAATCTCGAGAATTCCTTTTTCCTTGTCCTCCCTGACGATGCCAACCGTCCTGAGGTCCTTTATGGCCTCGTGCACGAACTCGGCGCCGAACTTGTTCTTGAGAATCTTGTCGGCAACATTGCCGTAGCCGGTTTCCTCCACGGCCATCCGGGCAAGCCTCTCCGCAGCTCCCAATCCTGCCTCAGCCATTTTTTGAACCACGGAATCGACTTGGTCCTGGGAGAATTGAGATAGCCGGGCCTGAGCTTCGAACGCCTTGTCAAGCAGTGACCGGGCCTGCTGAATG
>JAPOZE010000644.1 GCA_026706225.1 Acidobacteriota bacterium | reverse complement strand
GAGATCGGCAGTTTCACCCTCGAATGATCCGCACACCAGGGCGGGGGCGGTGCTTGTCTGAAACCACCCGGTTTCGTCCTGTATGATCCGCCCCGTCGTCTGGGGCGGGGGCCGGGCTAACCACTGGCCACTATTCACTTTTCACGAAGACCAGCAACTTTCCTTCCAGCCCCGCCATCACACCCCAAGGGTTGACCCCCGGAATTCCGGTCGGTAGAATCCTGACCTAAGCGTCAGGCAGGAGGTTTCCAGCGATGAAGATGGATGGGAATGCGGGCAGGATTCTGTTACTCATGGGAGTGTTTCTCTTGGGCGCGTCCGTCACCGCGGATCGGATCTGCGCTCAGAATCGCCCCGTCAATCCCACGCTCAAGAAGAAGATCAGGGCCGACGTCGACAACCTGGTGGTCAACGTTGAACTCGTCAACGTCCTGTTCACCGTCACCGATCGCAAGGGACGCCTGATCACCGACCTGCAAAGGCCCAACTTCAAGTTGTACGAAGACGACAAGCTGCAGAAGATTACCAATTTTTCCCGCGAAACCGATCTCCCGCTGACCATTGCCGTTCTGATCGACACCAGCACCAGCATCACCGACCGATTCAAGTTCGAGCAGGAGGCGGCAATCGAGTTTCTTTTCCAGACCCTGAGGCCCCGCAAGGACAAGGCCCTGCTGATCACATTCGACTCTGCCATCGAGCTGATACAGGACTTCACCGACGATCCCCAATTGCTGGCGCGTTCCATCCGGCGCATACGACCCGGCGGAGGAACCAAGCTGCTGGACAGTATCTACCTCACTTGCCAGGAAAAGCTGAAAGCCGAACCGGGCAGCACCAGAAAGATCATCATTCTCATCAGCGACGGTGACGACAACCTCAGCATACAAAACCCGGCCTCAACCCTGGAGATGGTCCATCGTTCGGATGTTTCCATCTATGCCGTCAGCACCAACTCCAGCGGTTTCTTCAGCATCAAGGCCCCCAAGTCCGACAAGCTGCTCCGGCGCCTGGCGCGGGAAACGGGAGGGCGGGCCTTCTTCCCCTTCAAATCGGAGGAATTGAGCCAAAGCTTCGCCAATATCGGAACCGAGCTTCGCAGCCAGTACTCTCTCGCCTATCGATCCTCGAATACCGCACGGGACGGCTCTTTCCGCTCCATCAAGATCAGGACCGACCGCAAGAGGCTGAAGGTGAAATCCCGCAAGGGATACTACGCCTCCCGGAGTTCCAGCTAGACCGGAGTCCTGACTGGACTCCGTCTCCTTCCACATTCTCATCCCTCGCCGGCTCGACGCTGGCCTTCGCCCCGCTCTCGCCGGCGATTCCGTTGGGGGCGAGGGGTGGCCCGGGCCCGCTTGCGCCGACCCCGGGAACCTGCTATGTTGGCTCATCCTGTCGATACATCCTGCGCCCCCAAGCCGGCGCTCGGGACCGTATTCCGGTTGCGCCCCCACTCAAGACAATAAGACCCCATGATCGGTTTCAGCCTGGTGGATTGGAGCATCATCATTGCCTACCTGGTGGCCACCATGGCTGCCGGTTTGGCCATGCGCCGCTATGTCGGCAGAGTCGAGGACTTCATCCTGGCCGGGCGCGGCATGGATGTCTACCTGGGAGTGGCTACCCTGGCCGCAACCGAGTTCGGCATCATCACCGCCATGTATACGGCCGAACTGGGATACAAGAACGGCTTCGCGGGCGCCACTCCCGGGATCCTGATGGCTGCCGCAATGCTGGTGGTCGGACTCACCGGTTTCGTCATCAAGCCCTTGCGGGACTCGGGGGTCTACACCATTCCGGAATTGCTGGACCGGCGTTTCGGTCCTCGGGTTCGCTGGCTGGCGGGCCTGGTGATCGTCCTGGGTGGAGTTCTCAACATGGGGGTCTTCTTTCGGGCCGGAGGCGAGTTTCTGGTGATCATGACCGGAATCCCCCCGGGTTACCTGGAAGCCACCATGACCGTGCTGGTAATCCTGGTGCTGATTTACACGGTCCTGGGAGGAATGCTCTCGGTCCTGATCACGGACTACCTCCAGTTTCTGGTGATGGGAATCGGCCTGGTCGCCGTCTCCCTCCTGGTGGCGGTACAGGTGGGATGGGAGCAGGTGGTGTCGGCCGTTGAGAGAGAACACGGGCCGGGAGGGTTCAACCCCTTGACCAGCGAGGGCATGGGCCCCGCCTACGTGGCCTGGCAGGCCCTCAATCAACTGGCCGTAGTGGTCACCTGGCAAACCGTCATTCAGCGGGTCCTGGCGGCCCGGGACAGTCGGATTGCCCGAAGGATCTATACCCGGACCAGCTTCTATTTCGTGGGGCGCTTTCTGATCCCGGCCTTTTGGGGCATGGCCGCCCTGGCCGTCCTGGGAGCCGACCACCCCCCGTCGGCCTCGCTGCAGGCCATGCCCACCTTTCTGACCTCTCTGCTCCCTTCGGGACTGGTGGGACTGGTGATCGCGGCCATGCTGGCTGCCGAGATGTCTACCGATTCCAGCTACCTGCTGACCTGGAGCAGCATCCTCTACAACGACCTGATCTGCTCCGTGCGCAAGGTGCCCTTCAGCGAAAAATCGGGACTGCGGCTGAACCGGTGCATCGTCCTGGGCATCGCCGGATTTCTGCTCCTCTACGGACTCTGGTATCAACCTCCCGGAAGAGTCTGGGACTACCTGTCCATTACGGCCAATATCTACCTGTCCAGTATCTTTGTCCTGCTGGTGGCCTGCTGTTACTGGAAAGGCGCCCGCGCAGCCGGGGGAATCGGAGCCATCGTGGGAGGAGCGCTGCCCCCGCTGGCGTTCCTGCTGCTCAGCCAGGTCCAGCTTCCCCCGGTTGAAGGCAGCCACCCCTTCAGTCTCTTGTCAACGGCCGCGCAGTGGCTGAGCCGAAGCGAAGTCAGTGGCCTACTCTCCTTTGCCTTCGCCGCCGGCGGCATGATTCTGGGCTCGTGGTCGGCCCGCAGACGGGAGGGGAAACTTGTCTGAAACAACAGAAAAAAAGAGTCATCCACGAAGGCACACGAAGAACGACGAAGTGACACGAATGAACACCAATAAACTGATCAAGGAGGTCCATCCGTATTCGTGTTCATTCGTGGTTCTTCTTTCATTGACGATTGGCCGTATTTCCTCGAATTAGCCGCCCACTAGCGTGGGGCGAGGGCGAGGCTACACAAATGTTTCCCTCCCATCCCTTTTGGTTTTGTCTGACCTGGCTCTGTATTCTGTGGTATGGATTCCTGGTGCTCTACGTCGGATGGAAGGGATTGGGCGATATCCGTCGGCTGATCGCCAATCTGAAGAACAGGAACCGTTAGTGCCAATTCGGATGGAATGGCTGTGCGGCATCGGACTCGCCCTGTCCTGTCTGGCGGCCTTGGAGAACTGCCGGTGGCAAGCTTCCCAAGCCGGCAACGAGTCGGAACCGCTGGTCCGACAGGAGCGGACTCCGTTACCGTCCAGGTCGCTTGAACCGGGAAACCGGCTGGACATCAATGCTGCCGGGCCCCGGGAACTGGAGTCTCTACCGGGCATCGGGCCCGTGCTGGCTCGTCGAATCGTGGAGTTCCGCGCCAAGAATCCCCCCTTCCGGCGAGTGGAGGAAATCCTGATCATCCGGGGAATCGGCCGGCGCAAGTTCGAGGCCTTGCGGGATCGAATTCGAGTGGCGGACTCCACCGGGCAGACCACCCGGCCGCCCTGCTCCGCCTCGGCAACAGGCTCGAGATGACGACCGTCATTCCGCCCTACAGTCCCCTGCCCCGGGGGTTTCACCCCTACCTGGCCCAGTGGTTCCGCCAACACTTCGCCGCCCCCTCGGCGGCCCAGAAAAAGGGCTGGCCTCCGGTGATGTCCGGCAGGGATACGCTGATCGCCGCGCCCACCGGGTCGGGCAAGACCCTGGCCGCATTCCTGTGGTCCCTGAACAGGCTGGTGCAGGCGGCTTTGAGCGGCCGGCTCGAAGACCGCACCTACGTGGTCTACGTGTCGCCCCTCAAGGCGCTGGGAAACGACATCCGCAAGAACCTGCAGCTCCCCATGGAGGAAATCGGGCGCATCGCCCAACAGGCGGGCGAAGCGCCGTTGGGAATTCGTGTGGCGGTGCGCTCGGGAGACACTCCCAGCAGCGAACGACAGTCCATGCTTCGCCGCCCGCCCCATATCCTGATCACGACTCCCGAGTCGCTCTACATTCTGCTCACGGCCAAAGGGAGCCGCGGCTACCTGGCGGGGGCCGGAACGGTGATCGTGGACGAAATCCATGCCGTGGCGGGCGACAAGCGCGGGTCTCACCTGGCCTTGTCCCTGGAGCGCCTGGACCACCTGGCCGGCCGGCGCCTGCAAAGGATCGGGCTCAGCGCCACTCAGAAGCCCGTGTCCGCCATTGCCCGCCTGCTGGCAGGGACTCCGGGACTCAGGCCCAAGGGTCGGGCGGCTTGTTCCATCGTGGATATCGGCCACCAGCGCGATCTTGAGCTGTCCATCGCCATTCCCGACCTGGAGTTCGGTCCCATCGCCAGTCTGGAGCTTTGGGAAGCCGTCTATGAGCGCATTGCCGCAGAATCGCGGGCCCACCGGTCGACCCTGGTCTTTGTCCATACCCGCCGCCTGGCGGAACGAGTCGCCCACAAGTTGAGCCAGCGGCTGGGAGAAGATCAGGTCGCCACCCACCACGGCAGCTTGTCCAAGGAGAGCCGCCTGGCGGCGGAACAGCGACTCAAGTCCGGCGCCATTCCGGTGGTGGTGGCCACTGCCTCGCTGGAACTGGGCATCGACATAGGCCACGTCGACCTCGTCTGCCATGTGGGGGCTCCCCGCTCCATTGCAAGCCTGCTGCAGAGAGTCGGCCGCTCCGGACACGGCCTGGACACCGTCCCCAAGGGCCTTCTCTTCCCTCTCACCCGGGATGAGCTGCTGCAAACCGCCGCGGCCGTGCGGGCTGTCCGCTCCGGAGAGCTGGATCGGGTCCACATCCCCGAAAAGCCTCTGGACATCCTGGCTCAGCAGATGGTGGCCACCGTCGCCGGCGGAGAGATTGCCGAGGAAGAACTGTGGGATCTGAGCCGCAAGGCCTATCCCTACCGCGACTTGACCCCGGCGGAGTTTGCCGAGGTCGTGGAGATTCTCTCCGAGGGAATTTCGACCCGCCGCGGGCGCAGCTCGGCCTACCTCCACCGCGATGGAGTGCACCGCCGCCTGCGGCCCCGCAGGAACGCCGCCCTTTCCGCCATCACCAGTGGGGGAGCCATTCCCGATACGGCCGATTACGACGTCATCCAGGAACCTGAAGGCGTCTTCGTCGGGCGGGTCAATGAGGATTTCGCCATCGAGAGCATGGCCGGAGACATCTTTCTGCTCGGGAACCAGTCCTGGCGCATCCGCCGGGTGGAAGCCGGCAAGCTCCGCGTGGAGGACGCTCAGGGAGCGCCTCCCACCATTCCCTTCTGGGTGGGGGAAGCCCCGGCCCGCACGGCGGAACTGTCCCAAGCCGTCTCGGAACTCCGCCGCAACCTGGCGGAGCTGCTGGACTCTGAATCGGACTCGGCCATCGACTGGTTGTCCCGGGAGTGCGGACTGGATCGGCCGGGGGCGGAACAACTGGTCGCCTATATCGCCCAGACCCGGGCCGTGCTGGGAGAGGTTCCCACCCAGCACACCGTGGTGGCCGAACGCTTTTTCGACGAATCGGGAGGCATGCAGCTCGTGCTGCACACCCCGTTCGGAGGCCGCATCAATCGGGCCTGGGGCCTGGCCCTGAGGAAGCGGTTTTGCGTCTCCTTCAACTTCGAGCTGCAGGCGGCAGCCACTGACGACGGGGTGGTGATATCCCTGGGAGAACAGCACAGCTTCCCCCTGCAAAGCGTGGCCTCCATGGTTCGATCCGATCGAACCGAACGAGACCTGATCCAGGGGGTGCTGGCCTCTCCCATGTTCGGAAATCGCTGGCGCTGGAACGCCACCCGTTTTCTGGCCCTGCTGCGGTTTCAGCAGGGACGCCGGGTGCCGATGCCGATCCAGAGGATGCGGGCGGAGGATCTGCTGGCCGCCGTTTTCCCGGCCCAGTTGGCCTGCCAGGACAACGCCCCCGGTCCGGTGGAGCCGGTGGGCCACCCTCTGGTGAACCAGACCTTGCACGATTGCCTGCACGAGCCGCTGGACCTGGAGGGGTTCCTGGAGGTGCTTGGCCGCCTGGAGTCGGGAGAGATTCGCTTCCTGGGGCGCGACACACCCGCCCCCTCACCCATGTCGCACGAGATCCTCAACGCCAACCCTTACGCCTTCCTGGACGATGCGCCCCTGGAGGAACGACGGGCCCGGGCGGTGTCGCTGCGGCGGATGGAGACCGACGCCATCCAGGCCGATTCCCTCCTGGACACCGAGGTGGTGGAGCGGGTGGTTGCGTAGTTGTTCCCGGATATCAGGGACCGGGAAGAACTGCATGACCTGCTCCTCAACCTGGTGGTGCTGCCCTCCGATGGGGTCGGCTCCTGGCGGGAATTCATGAACGCGCTGGTCGAATCCGGCCGCGCGGCGCCGGTTTCCTGGGTCAATCCGGCAGGATTCCGCCAGGAAGCCCATGTCGCCGCCGAGCGTCTGTCCTGGCTGAAGCGCCTGGTTCCCGAAGTCCGGGTAAACCCTTCCTTTGAACGCCTGGCCCTGGATTCCGAGACCGGTTCGCCTTTCCTGCCGCCGGCATCTTCGACCACGAGCAGACTTCCCGGAACGTCCGAGGAGATCGCCGCCTTCCTGGTGCGCGAGTGGCTTGAATGCCTGGGACCGGCCACGGCGGCAGAGCTGGCCGACCGGCTCGGCCTGCCCCGCTCCATGGTCCAACTGGCCCTGGTGACCCTGGAGGCCGGCGGCGCGATACTGCGGGGCCGTTTCCGTGCCGGGCAGGGTCTGCCCGCACCGGCGGGGTCCCCTCCCCCCGAGGTCACTTCGACTGCGGACGCTTCCAGTGGGACAGGCCTCCCCTCCACCGGCGAACCGGGCCCCGACACGGAGTGGTGCGAACGCCGGATCCTGGCAAGGATCCACCGCCTGACGATCGGCCGGTTGCGCCGGGAAATCGAGCCGGCCAGCACCACCGAGTTCATTCGCTTCCTGCTGCACTGGCAGCACCTGGAGCCCGGGACCCAGCTCCACGGCCGGGAGGGCCTGCTCAAGGTTCTGCAGCAACTGCAGGGGCTGGAGCTCCCCGCCACGGCCTGGGAGCGCGACATACTGCCCAAGCGCATTGCCGGCTATCGACCCGAGGACCTGGAAGCCCTGTGTCTTTCCGGCACGGTGGCCTGGGGCCGGCTGCG
>JAPOZE010000042.1:2145-7336 GCA_026706225.1 Acidobacteriota bacterium | reverse complement strand
GAATCGGGAGAAGGCACCCTGGGCAAGGTCATCGGTGATCCCGCGCTCCATGACCGGCTCGAACGCATGCTGGTCAGAGCCGAAAAGGTGGTTCAGAGAATCGAGGATGGAGAGGGATTCCTGGGCCGCCTGTCCAAGGACGACACGCTTTACACTCAATTCAACCAGAGCCTTGGGGAGTTCAGCAACGTGGCCGCAAAAATGAACAACGGGGACGGGACCGTTTCCAAGCTTCTGAAGGATCCCTCCCTTTACTCCAATCTCGACCTGGCATCGGCCGAGTTGGTGAAGTTCGTGCACGACCTCCGTGAAAACCCCAGGAAGTACCTGCGTATCAGGTTGAGCCTGTTTTGAGGCAGGGGCTGAATTTTGCAATTTCGAAACCTTAGGGGAGCAGAGGGCATCGGCCAACCGCCGCAGCCCTCTCAGGGGCCGGCGGCGGTCTGAAGCGGAGGAGGCTCAATGTCGGCATGTTTTGACTTTTCAGTCGATTAGAACTAGTATTGGCGGTTTCCCGAGGCCGAAAAACAACTCCCATGACCATCGACATCAAGAGAAAACTGGAAGAAGAAATTCGTGTGATCCAGCACGAGCTGACCAAGGAACTCCCCAAGGAGTTGAAGAAAGCCATCGCACTGGGCGACCTGAGCGAAAACGCGGAATACCAATCGGCCAAGCAGCGGCAAGAGATCCTCAACGCCAAATTGGCTCAGCTCCGCAAGAGATTGGCCGACGTGGCCATGATCAATTTCGACAGGATACCCAGAGACCGCGCTTCCTACGGGTCCACCGTCGTCCTCTATGACCTTCAGAAAAATGCCGAGATCACCTACAAGCTGGTGTCGGCCGAAGAGTCGAACATTCAAAAAGGCCTGATCTCGACGACCTCTCCCATCGGGCGGGGCCTGCTGAACAAGAGGGAGGGGGACACCGCCAAGGTACACACCCCGGGCGGCCTCAAGGAGTTCGAGATCCTGAGTCTGACCACCATTCACGATCAATCGGGGAACACCGAATAGCCGGCCATGCTCAGCCAAACCATCGGCAGGATATGCAGAGCCATCCTCAACCTCATGGTCAGGGGCATATCCCTGCTGGGCATCAGTCCCAACCTGCTCACCTTTGTGGGATTTCTGATCACTCTGCTGGCCGCCTGGTTTCTGGCCCAGGGGAGGTTCTTCGATGCCGGGATCGTCATCATATTCTCGGGCATCTTCGACATGCTCGACGGACGGGTGGCCCGGGTAACCCGAACCGAAACTCCGTTCGGCGCTTTCTTCGACTCGGTCCTGGATCGCTACTCCGACATGGCCCTCTTCCTGGGGTTGCTGATTCACTACGCCCGAGCGGAACAGATGACCTACCTGGTTCTGTCCGGCATCGTCATGATCGGCGCCGTCATGACCAGCTATACCCGCGCCCGGGCAGAGTCATTGATCGAGCTCTGCAAGGTCGGCTTCATGGAGCGTCCGGAGCGGCTGGTCCTGATCATCATCGGCGCTCTGTCCGGCAAGATGGCTCCGGTCCTGTGGGTCATGGCCGTCCTGAGCAACCTGACCGTCATCCACCGCATTGTCTACACCTGGAAGCAGGCTTCCCGGAAGAGCCCCGTGGAACAGACGGCCCCTTCCCCAGGTTCCGATACCGCACCGCCGAAACCCCACCAATCCGCGCCCCAGAGCCTCCACTGATTTCCGCATTCATGTTAAAATAACCTTGACAGTCGTTTTACCCGGATTGGCCATCGAGCGTGATGGCCAAGAGAGGAGCGAGTTCGATGAGAGGTAGGCTCAGGCAGTTGTTGGCCATGACCTTGGCGGCATTTCTCGGATTCGGGATCCACAGTCCCCTTCTGGCTGAAAAGAAGAAAAAGAAAAAGAAGCATGCGGATGTGGAGAACGTCGGCAACCGGGAAATCAACAAACGCAGCTTGAATTTCTACTCGATCGAGCGGGAGATCGCCCTGGGCAAGCGACTGTCCATGCAGATCGAGCAGAATGTCAAGCTGATCAACGACCCGGAAGTCAACGAGTACGTGAACCGGGTGGGCCAGAACCTGGTTCGGAACTCCGACTCCAAGGTGCCGTTCACCATCAAGATAGTGGATTCGGACCAGATCAATGCCTTCGCGCTGCCGGGAGGATTCTTCTACGTCAACTCCGGGTTGATCACCTCGGCGGAATCGGAATCGGAGATGGCCGGCGTGATGGCCCACGAGATAGCCCACGTCACCGCCCGCCACGGGACCGAGAACGCCACCAAGGGCCAGATCGCCAACTACGCCATGCTGCCCTTGATCTTCATGGGCGGCGCCCTGGGTTACGGCCTCTACCAGGCCGCCGGATTCCTGATCCCCCTGCAGTTCCTGCATTTCAGCCGGAAAGCCGAAACCGAGGCCGACTTTCTGGGCCTGCAGTACCTCTACAAGACCGGGTACGATCCGACCTCTTCGGTTTCCTTCTTCGAAAAGATTCAGGCCATGGAGAAAAAGAAGCCGGGCAAGCTGGCCAAGGCTTTTCGCACCCACCCCCCGACCGGAGATCGAATCGCCAAGACCCAGGACAACATCGCCGACATCCTCCCGGATCGGGATCAATACGTCATCAACACCTCCGAGTTCGACCGGATCAAGGCCAAGCTCCTGGCCATGGAGAATGCCAGCAGGCCCAGGAAGGATCAAAAATCGAACCGCCCATCCCTGAAGCGGCGTACCAGCGGGGAGGTGGAGGAGGTCTCGGACGACCCGGCGGACGAGGAGCGTCCCACCCTCAAGCGCAGGAAGTAGGGCAACCGCGGAAACGCCAAGCAAAAAAGCCAGCGACCTTTCGGCTCGCTGGCTTTTTCGTTTGAGGATTCAACAGAAATCGAAGCGGACTACAGCTTCTTCAACTCTTCGGCGTAGTACTTGCGATAGAGGATGTCCCACTCCAGGCTGCCTTCGGGAACCGTCTTCTTCTGGGATTCGATCTTCCTTCTGGCTTCCTGGTCCAGGCCCTCCTCCTTCTTCATCTCCTCGTTCAGAATCTTCACGATTTCCAGTCGAATGGTATTTCGGTCCTCGACGAATTCCACCTCGTCGTGAACCACAAGCTCATCCGTCACCACGTGAGCCAGCTTGTTGATCTTGTCGCGGCTCAGGCGCATGGCGGCTTACAGAATCACCTTCTTTTCCTTGACCAGCCGGTTCTTCACCATCTTGAACATCTCGTGATAGGACACCCCGGTTTGCCGCATGTGTTCCGCGTATTGCTGCAGCAGGGTTCTGGCCTCCTCGTTGATGCGATCCTCCACGCTCAACTCTTCCTCCATCACCGCCAGCACCTGGTCCCGCAGAGGGGATTGCACGGGGATCTCGATCATTTCCCGCTTGATCAACTCGTCCACGACCCGTTGCGAGAGGTAGCGGACATATTCCTTTTGCAGCCCCATAGGCGCGGAAGATGGCGGGGCCGACGGGACTCGAACCCGCGACCTCTGACGTGACAGGCCAGCGTTCTAACCAACTGAACTACGACCCCGCGAAAAAGACGGCTCACCCTGGTGGGCGGTACTGGGCTCGAACCAGTGACCCCATCCTTGTAAGGGATGTGCTCTCCCAGCTGAGCTAACCGCCCGTTACAGACCGGCGAACCCGGCTCAAAACGGACTGGAATATACAATGGTTGGTACCCGAAGTCAAGGAACCGAAGCGGCTCCCGGGGCACGGCAAGGTGCGGGAGCAACCGGCGGCCGCGGCCTTCTCCATCGATCCTCAAGCGGACCTTGACAGCCCCCTGAGTAGCCTCTAAGATAGCTCAGCTTTTGCGGGGGCCGTTAGCTCAGTTGGTAGAGCATCTCCCTTTTAAGGAGAGGGTCGCTGGTTCGAGCCCAGCACGGCTCACCAGAACACCAACCATCGGTCAAACCCGGCAGCCGACCCGATCTTCACACGAACCGTCTGCCGAACCCACCTCCAGGTCCCGTTCGTCTAGTCTGGCCTAGGACACCGCCCTTTCACGGCGGCAACAGGGGTTCAAATCCCCTACGGGACGCCATATTCCTCAATCACTTGCAGGGTAGTAGTCCTCAGTAGTCGATCCATCCCGCCGAGCGCATGGCCAGATGCAGCCAGGAGGAACTCCAGGGGCCCGGACGGCCGATCTCCTTGTGCCCGCTCAAGGCAAAGGCAACCGACGAGAGCGAAACGATCAGCAGCAGATAGGCAATCCACCGGTAGCGACGGACAGGCAGAACCTGTCGGACGACCGCGGGCAGGGCCAGCAACCAGAAGGGGATCAACCAGAAGAGCCAGCGCGCACCCTGGCAGTTCCCTCCGTAGTTGTTGGTCTGCAGCGTGTAGACGACCAGCATGGCCACGGTGAGCGCCCCTCCCAACCGGTAGATTCCCTGCAGCCTGTCTCTGACGAAGAATCCCACAAAGGAGAGGATGAACACCGGGGTCAGGCTGACTACGCCGTGGTGGCCCAGGACCAGGTTGAACAGGTAGAACCACTTGGGATCGTCGGCGGCGTCGATGCCTTTGGGTTGGATCCAGTAGCTGCCTTCATAGTGGTAGAGCGGCGAATCAATGTACAGGTAGTAGGGAAGCAACCCGCCGGTCGACAGGTAGAGGGTAAACAGGAAGGCGGCGCCCACCAGGACTGCAGGCGGCAGAAACCAGGCGGCCGTGGCTTTGGGGGAGGTTCGAAACAGCCATCCCATCAGGACCAGGGCCAAGGGCAGGGCCGGCATCTCGTTGGCCACGGCCCAGGCAGTGCACAACCCGCAGACCGCGAAGTACTTCCACCCTCTCTGCCCTTCATAGGCGATACGAATGAAACAGTAGAGCGCAAAGAAGGTGGCCATGGCCGCCTGGGTATGGTTGTTGAGCGTAACGCTGTAGGCGGTCAGATAGGTGCCCAGCGCGGCGGCACAGAGACAATAGTGAATGGTGGAGGTGTCGAAGCCCAGCCTTTGAAGCAGGCGGGAGTAGAGCACCAGGAGCCAGGCAAAAGGGAGGAGGTTTATCAGGACCAGCACAAACCGCACGATGAAGTCCTGATGATCGGGAAGGGTCATCCCCGTCGCCAGGCCGATGGGCCGGACGAGGCCCGCGTTCACAGTCGGCAGCAAGGCGGGCAGGCTGGAATAGGAGTGGTCCCCGCGCTTGCCCTTGTCGCGGCCGGCAATCACGATCACCTGGTCTTCACGC
>JAPOZE010000042.1:0-2135 GCA_026706225.1 Acidobacteriota bacterium | reverse complement strand
GTACGGAGTCTCGCCAATGACGTAGCCCTGTCCGGCGTTCAGGCTCCAGACCGTGCTCCAGCGGGACCTGTCGTTGGAGCTGGAGACCGGTTGCAGCCGAAGCAGCGATCCAAAGATCAACCCGATGGCCACCACGACGATCAGGGAGGTGAAATTGCCTTGGTTGTTCATGATCTTGCGCAGGGCCCGGCCAACGGGTCGAACCCCAATCAGGGCTCGCCGATCCTTTCGGAGATGCTGTAGGGAAGGGGGTCTCCCTGCCCGAACCTCGAGCCCGGATAGGTGATGAGTTCCGCCAGCATGCCCAGGGTCATCATCTGGCCTCCCACGACCAGGCCGGCCACCGAGTAGATCAGCAGGGGCCGGGTGCCGATGGGCCCCCCGCCCGAGAACCACACGCCGGCCAGGTAGACCAATCCCAATACCCCCGCGCCAAAGGCCAGCAGTCCCAGCCCGCCCAGCAGATGGATGGGCCGCCGCCGGAAGCTTCCCAGAAAGCCCAGGGTCGAGAGGTCCAGCAATCCCGTCAAGAGCCGGGCCGCTCCATATTTCGAGCGGCCGTAGAGCCGAGGTCTATGGCGTGTTTCAATTTCGGTGACGCGGAAACCGCTGCGATGAGCCAGCAACGTGATGAAGCGGTGCAGTTCCCCGAACAACCGGATCTCCTTGACCACCTCCGACCGGTAGCCCTTCAAGCCGCAGTTGTGATCGTGCAGCTTCAACCCGCTGAAGATTCCCACCAGCCAGTTGAACAGGAGGCTTGGCAAACGCTTGTGCCAGGGATCGAAGCGTTCCCTTCTCCAGGCCGATACCAGGTCGAAGCCCTCCTCGAGCTTCTGAATCAATCCGGGGATCGAGGCGGGATCGTCCTGCAAATCGGCGTCGAGAGTGATCACCATGTTGCCTCGAACACCGGCGAAGGCGGCGCCGAGGGCCGCTGACTTGCCGAAGTTGCGGCGAAAGCGGATGCCTCGCACTCGGGCATCCCTCTCGGCCAGGGCCACGATCCTGGACCAGGTGCCGTCGGTGGACCCATCATCCACAAAGACGATTTCAGCCTGCAGGGACACCGCCTCCAGCACCGAGTCGATCTCCCGGTGAAGAGTTTCCAGGCTGTCGACTTCGTTGCGGGCGGGGATCACGATACTAAGCATGCGGCCCCCCTGCCCTTCTCAGGCCGTATAGGACTGCCGCCATCCCCAACTCGCCGCAAACCTGCAAGCCCCTGGCGGCGACGGCAATCAGCGCCGCCGGTCCTTCCCCCACCGACGGGCCCAGGGCCTGCACCAATAGCCATTCGCGAACCCCCAATCCCGCCGGCGCCACCAGGACCACGAACCCGGCGGCAACCGCCAGCCCCGAAACCGCTCCCGTCAAAACCACGTCACTCGGCTCCGGGTAGGCCACTCCAACGCCGGCCCCCGCCAACGGAAAGCTGGCGCCGGCCAGGATCCAGCCCAGCACCAGCAGGGGTGCTCCCTTCCGCAAGACCCTCCAGGAAGGCACCGGCATGAGCTTTTCCTCCCTGCCCGATCCCCAAGCTGCCACTGTGGCAATCCAGCCCGACACCGGGGGGTGGGAAGCAGCCAGCAGTGCCGCAGCAAGACCAAGCGCCGGCCACAGCAGGGTCGGGTCGCCTCCCAGGATCAGCAACACGGGAAAAGAGAGCAGCGCCCCGGATCCCATCACGTTAAAGGTCTCGTAGACACTGGAGGCGGTCACCACCCTGAAGCTCAGGCGGTTCTTTCCAATCAGTCCGTATCGGATCAGAATCACCCAGGCCTTCCCCGGAACATACTTTCCCAATTGACTGACAAAATAGGCGAAATGGCAATCCAGTCGGGGCAGTTTCCCTCCGAGAGCGCCCACCGCCCGCCGCCAGAACTCGGCAAACACGCCCATTCCCACCAGGTAGCAGAGCAGGCTGAGGCCTAGAATCGGAACCGAAAACCGGACCTGGGAGGACTCCATCCTGGCCAGCGATCCCAATACCTCGTTTCCGGCGGCAATGAGGACCGCGATCCCCAACACCACCTTGGCCAGGGATAGAAGGAATGGCTTGAGCCTGGAGTCCATGAGGTCGGCCGAAGGGGAATGAGGATCGAACCGGGGGACGGCGACGACTCGATGCCGAA
>JAPOZE010000322.1 GCA_026706225.1 Acidobacteriota bacterium | reverse complement strand
GGGCGGACACCAGGACCTTCACCCCGACTGGCATCCCGCCTGGTGGCGGGACCGCAAGCAGCCCGGCGACCACTTTTCCTGCAATACCCTCTGGATGCTGGACGACTTCACGCCCGACAACGGCGCGACCCGGATTGTGCCGGGGTCCCACCTGGGATTGACCTTCCCCGAGGATGAGATGGAAGACATGCAACAGCCGCATCCCGGGGAAATCTGCGTCACCGGAACCGCGGGAACGGTGGTGGTCTTCACCGGTCACACCTGGCACAGCGGCGTCAAGAACCGAACCGATGCGCCGCGGCGGTCCCTTACGGCCTATTTCTGCCGGAGAGATCAACCCCAGCAGACAGACCAGCGCGAAGCTCTTTTGCCGGCCACCTCCCGACGACTCAGCCAGGCGACCCTGTACCTGCTGGATGTATAGCCTGCGTTTCGCACGGCGGGTCCGTCACGCTTCCTATTCAACGAGATCGCCAACCACGGCAGGAGCGCACCGTTGAACCGCCGAAGATTTCTAAAACAGCTCACCGGACTCACCGGCGGCCTGACGCTGCCTCGGCTGGCGGCGCCTGCTGCATCCCCTCCGCTGACGGCCTCAGACCAGCCTCGTCCCCGGAAGAGCGCCGGCCATGAAACTCTCTACAACGGCATCCGACTCCCGGATCCCTGGCCGCCCCGCTATCCCCCGGAGGACTTCCGCACGCCTGTCGCGCCTCCCTACCTGGCGGACACTCCCCAGGTCATTCCCATTGACCGGGGACGGCAACTGTTCGTGGACGACTTTCTCATTTCCGAAAGCACCCTCAAGCGGTCTTTCCATACGGCTCGCCTGCACCCGGAGAACCCGGTCCTGAAGCCGGAGACCCCCCTGGAGATGAACGGGGGCCTGCAACCGGTGGCCTGTCCCTTCAACGACGGCGTGTTCTACGACCCCGAGGACCGGTTGTTCAAGATGTGGTACCACGCCGGCTGGTTCGACGGCATCGCCTACGCCACCAGCCGGGACGGAATTCACTGGACCCGACCGCGCCTGGACGTCGAACCGGGCACCAACAGGGTCCTGGTTCGGGGAAAGGGCTATGAAAGGGACGGAGTGGGAATCTGGCTGGACCAGGAGACCGCCGACCGGCAACAGCGATTCAAGATGTTTGCCTTCTTCAGAGGGCCGGACAACTTCCGGAGGGGAGAGGCCTATACCTCGGCCGACGGCATTCATTGGGACGGGCCCACACCCACCGGCCCCTGCGGCGACAACACCACCTTCTTCTACAACCCCTTCCGCAAAGTCTGGGTTTACAGCATTCGCACCTTCCAATTCGAGCCCAGGCTGAGCCGGCTGCGGGGATACCGGGAACATCCCGACTTTGTCGAGGGAGCTGCCTGGGAAGAGAGCGACGTCCACCACTGGGCCGGCGCCGATGAGCTGGACCCGCCGGCGCCCGACCTGGGCTATCCCACCCAGCTCTACAACGTGGACGCGGCCGGATACGAGAGCCTGATGATCGGCCTGCTAGCCATCCACCGGGGACCGCCCAACCGGATTTGCCTGGAGGGCGGGTTCCCGAAGCTCACCGAGTTATGCCTGGGCTTCAGTCGAGACGGCTTCCACTGGCACCGTCCCGACCGGCGCTCCTTCATCGCTCCCTCGCGGCGCGAGGGCACCTGGAACCGGGCCTATCTCCATTCGGCCGGGGGCTGCTGCCTGGTGGTGGGAGACCAGCTCTACTTCTACTTTGGGGCCTGGTCCGGGGAGTCCCCCAAGCTGGGAGGCCACATGTATGCGGGCGGCAGCACCGGTCTGGCCGTCCTGCGCCGGGACGGCTTCGCCTCGCTGGACGCCCCGGAATCGGGGGGAGCGGCCACCACCCGGCCGCTGCGTTTCCGGGGCCGCCACCTGTTCGTCAACCTGCAGGCCCCGCGGGGGCGACTGCAAGCCGAGATCCTTGATGCTGAAGGCGTCCCGATCGCCCCCTATTTCAGGAAAAACTGCATGCCGGTGACCGGAGACAGCACCCTCAGCCAAGTCGTTTGGAAGCGGGCCGCCGATCTTTCCCGGCTGGCCGGCCGACCCGTCCGCTTTCGCTTTCACCTGACCAACGGCAGGCTCTACTCCTTCTGGGTCAGCCCCGACGAGAATGGAGCCAGCAACGGCTACCTGGCCGCCGGTGGTCCCGGCTTCACCGGTCCCAGCGATACGGTAGGAAGGGGTGCGGGATGAGGCGACAGGACAGTCATTTCCGAAATCGGAAGGAGAACAGATCGGCGTCCTTCATCACGAAGCGGAGGCGCACCGGCTTACCCGCCAACCGGCTCACATCCCGGCTGCCCTCCCAGGCCACGACCGGGGTCTGGTAGCTGAGGTTGCTCTCGGCTCTGGTGCTTTCAGGATCCCGGCCGGTGCT
The DNA here is from genome assembly GCA_026706225.1 of Acidobacteriota bacterium. The sequence goes on along the minus strand of JAPOZE010000322.1, from coordinate 4,956 downwards.
CAGCGGGGGCGGCACCTCTCCCCAAGCCACGATACGCGAGATCTCGTCTCCGATGATCTCCGGGCACTCGGCCAGGGAAAATCCCGGAATGGGTTTCCCATCCGCGGTCTGGATCTCCACCCGAAGGCTGCCGGCGGCGCTGGTGGAATAGTTGATCTCGAGCCGGCCCCCCTCGAACGTAATGGGCCTGGTCACCATCTCTCCCCCGTGATAGGGAGCATGCAGCGAGGCAAAACCGTCCAGTCGCAGCGACATCCGTTGCAGGTGGGCGGTGGACTGGCCGTAGTCGCGCTGCACGTAGAGAGACATCTCCGCCGGGCCGGTCTGCACCACCCCCAGGCCCGGGTAATTGGTGCGGGTGGACCAGTTGCTCTGACCGAGGCCGGGTCTGAGGAAACTCTCCTTGAAAGTGAAGTCGTAGCGGGTTGAACCCGGGCGCGACGACAGCAGCACGGAGTCGGAAACATCCCGCATGCCCCCGCTGATGCGATTGTGACGAAGCTCCAGGAACTGCAGCTCCGCCGGCGTCATCAGGCGCCGGCCGAAATGGATGCGGGCCGGGAGAGCGATATAGATCTGCGGGGCGCGGAAATAGGGTTGAGTCTGGTTGGTATAGAGGTGCTGAGAGGGCCTGGTGGTGCCCGTGTCGCTATAGCTCATGAGCGTCTGCGGGCTCCATTGGAGGAAGTCCCTGGAGGTGGCCCGGGCCGTGGCTCGGCGGCCTTCCACCATGTGGCGGGCGTAGAGCACGTACCGCTGTTCCGCCTCCGACCAGAATATGACGTTCTGCGAATCGAAGTTGTTTTCCATGGCATAGTCGACGAGGGGAGCTTCCCGGATCTTTCGCCAGCGAACGCCGTCTGCCGAAACGTAGCCCATCAGGCTGTACGGGGTCCCGACGTCTCGCGCATTGGCCTTGAGGCGTTCCGACCGGGGCACGCCGGGACGACCATCCAGGAAGGCGCAGAACTGGCCCGCAACGGGCAGGATGACGTTGTTGGCGGTGGAGCCGTCCACTTCCACCAACCCCAGGTGGGGCTTGGTCCAGTGGATCCCGTCCCGGCTCTCGGCATAGCAGGTGAGCCGGGGCCTGGTGAGTCGGCAACGGTAGTACATCCGGTAGACGTCGCCATCCTTGAGCACGGTGGTGTAGAAGGCCAGCCGATCTTCCCAGGGCTGGTCATACTTGATGGCGATATTTTCCGGTCTGGGTTGCTGGAGTCTCAACTCCAGTCCCTCCAGACGGTCCACCAGATACCGGTCTACAAAGAGCTGCCGCTCCGAGCCCAGGGGCAGCGCCTGGGGAATCCCCACGACCGGGAAAGCCAGAACCAGGAGTGCCACTCCCGCCACCAAACTGTTCAATCGATTGAATTTCATTGGACCCTCCATAGCCGCCGGATGTCAATCGCTTCAAGGTCACCGTCTGCACGGGTTGAAACGGAGCAGGCATGAGGATATCATCCCTGCCCCGCAATTCTCAGCGGGCTCCCAGGCATCGATGGATCCCGGTCGGCTGCCACCATAGCATTCCCGGCAAGACCTTGGCGCTCATCCAACCCGAAGACCGCGACTTCTTCGAACGGGAACTGGCATCCTTCCTGCCCGACCGGGTCTACGACGCCCACGCCCACGTCTGGGGCCACCACAACATGCACCCCGGCCGCAGGATCGACTCCCTGCCCAGGGACGGAGACTACCGGGAGTTCTCACGAATGCTGCAGACCCTGCATCCGGGGAGAACCTGCGCGGCCAATGTCTTCCACCGCATCTGCCCTCGGGAACACTTCGAAGGCGCCAACCGCTGGACCAGCCGGCAGGTCGCCTGCAATTCCCGATACCGCGGTCTGTTCCTGACCGGTCCGGAGGCCGATCCCGAGTGGCTCCGGCAGGAGGTACGGCGGCTGGGCTTGGCCGGACTCAAGTGTTATCACGTCTACGCCGGGGTCAAACCGACCTGGGAGGCTCAGATTCCCGACTTCCTCCCGGAATCCCACGTCAGAATGGCTCACCAGGAAGGATGGGCCATCATGCTGCACATGGTGAGGTCCAGGGCCTGCGCCGACTCCGGCAATATCCGCTGGATCCGCCACTACTGCACCACCTACCCCAACATGAAGCTGATTCTGGCCCATTCGGCCCGGGGATTCCAACCGGCCCACAACCTGGAGGGACTCCCCCACCTGACCGGGCTCGACAATCTCTGGTTCGACACCAGCGCCAACTGCGAAGCCATGGCCCACCAGGCCATCATCCGCATCATCGGGCACCGGCGGCTCATGTACGGCACCGACATCCCCGTCAGCCACTTGCGCGGGAGGTCGGCCGCCGCGGCGGACACTTTTTTCTGGGCTTACCAGGACTCTCCCGTCTGGGGTGAAAAGCACTCCGAGATCAAGCCGGTGCTGATCGGACTGGAGCACTTGCGCTCGCTCAAGTGGGCCTGCTGGTCGGAACGACTCGGCGACGCCCAGGTCGAAGACATCTTCTGGAACAACGCGGCCGAACTCTTTGCAGTTGAATAACTTCAAGGCCACAGGAGGTACCTATGGCATCCGACAATCCCGACTATATCCCCCGCGAGGAAGACCGGGAGTTCTACCAGCGCGAACTGGCCTCGTTCATTCCCGACAAGGTGTTCGACGCCCACACCCATGTCTGGCACCCGGACCACAACGTCTTTGCGGGGAGTTTCCCTCCCCTGGTGGACTACGAGAACTACGTGCGATTGATGGAGGACCTCTATCCAGGCAGAGTCGCCAAGGGCTTGTTCATACCCACCTTTCGAGACCCCGTGAATATCCCCGCGGCCAACCGGTGGACGGGAGAGCAGACCGCCAAGGACCCGAACTGCCGCGGGCATTTCTTCATCACTCCCGAGGACGATCCCGAGTGGGTGCGCCAGGAGGTCAAGCGCCTGAAGCTCCACGGCCTGAAGTGCTACCACACCCTGGCCCGCAACGCGGACCCCACTTGGGAGGCCGAGATCCCCGACTATCTGCCCGAGGCGCACATTCGCGTGGCTCACGAAGAGGGCTGGACCATCACCCTGCACATGGTCAAGGCCCGCGCCGCTGCCGATCCCGGCAACATCCACTGGATCCGGCACTACTGCGAGAACTATCCCGGCATGCAGTTGATCCTGGCCCATTCGGCCCGGGGCTTCCAGCCGGCCCACAACCTGGAGGGGCTGCCCCACCTGAGGGGGCTGGACAACCTCTGGTTCGACACCAGCGCCAACTGCGAAGCCATGGCCCACCAGGCCATCATCCGCATCATCGGACACGACAAGCTGCTCTATGGAGGCGACCTGCCGGTGACCCACGCCCGGGGCCGCTCGGTTTCGGTCGAGGATTCTTTTCTCTGGCTGGGCAACGACTCCCCGCACTGGCGGGAAAAACATCTACAGCTCAAGCCGGTGCTCACCGGCCTGGAGCACCTGCGCTCGCTCAAGTGGGCCTGCTGGTCCGAACGCCTCACCGACTCCCAGGTGGAAGACATCTTCTGGAACAACGCGGCAGGGCTGTTGGGATTGAAGTGAAAGGGGGAGGAGGTGGCAGGGCGTCAACACCCTGAAAGTTGATCCGTGAGAATAAGCACTATGGCCTCAGCTAAATTCTCGCGTGCTTCGTCCCTGGTCTTGCCTTGACCGTTGGCCCCGGCAATTTCAGGGCAGTAGGCAATATACCATTCCCCATCCCGCTCAATAATCGCCTTGAATTCATTTTTCATCGAAAGCCCTTCGTGGAGACCATTGCGCTCCAAGACGAAAATTTAAGATTTCCACTTCAACTTCCGCAATGCGGCTTCCTTCCTGAACGAGCTTCGTCGGTTTTTGTTACAGGATACTGGCATCAATCAAGTCCGCCACGGGTCGTGGACCTCCGCACGAGCGAGCACCTGCCGAGCTGCCGCGAGGTCGTCGCCAAATTGGGTGGCCTCGGCAGGGGAGAGATGGGGAAGCGACGCCAATAGCGCGGGGAGTTCCACCAGTCGGTTCCCCGCAGGAAGCGGGCGCAGTTCCGCTACGGGTTTATTGCCACGGATGAGGACAAGACATTCGCCGCGATAATAAACGCGGTTGATGTACTCGCCGAAGTGACGAGCAACTTCAGTAACAGAGACAGAGAGTGTCTGCGCCATCAGAGATACTCCATGGAGACCTGAGAATTATGTTGCCGATTTCACAGCCGATGTCTGCTTTCTCCCGATTATCACGGCTTGGAGTGCAGTTGGAAATGGGCATCGCTTGAAAATTGCCTGCGATTCTGACGGACAAATGTCCGACTTGGCAGTCTTCTGGTCAGTCTAACCCTTGGGGGTAAGCGTGGAGCGCGGGATCAGGGGATATAGCCCCATTTGCGGAACGTCGGTTGGAGTTCCGAATCATCTCGAAACGCCCGAAAATAGATATATTCCGGCGCCAAGTCTGTTCCGTTTGGCCACACGATAGTCTGAAGTTCTTCGTCCACCCGCAGTTTTCTGAACACCTCCGGCTCCTTCAGCGACTCGAACATCGGTCCGTTGAGTGCCTCCGTCAGATCTGCTATGCCTTCACGTCTGTCGTCGAAGCACACCTCCACCCTGTAGCCTTCGAGCGGTTCTGCACTCGTTACATGAAGAAACATCGAATCATTCCAATGGTTCGATGGAATTGGGGGCTTCTTTCCTTCGACACCTTTCCCAGTTGTCCAATAGTTCGTCCGTGTGTAGCTCGTACCATTCCATCACATGTCGCAGGGCTCGCTTCGGAAACCGACCAAAGAGTGAAAAATGGCTGCATCCACCCATCACCGAGCCATGAATGGTCTGACATTCCTCTACACCCACATGATTGGCCAACCACCAAGCTTGAGACTGTCCCGGATGCCCCAGGCCTACTCCTTCCCCGCGGCCTCGGCGGCTGACTGGGGCCGGCCGGAGACGTCGCCTCCCAGCCAGCGGTAGGGGCGCGGG